>CAYVGP010000055.1:0-7191 GCA_964451135.1 uncultured Methanosarcinales archaeon | reverse complement strand
GAGATCACCAAGGAAGAGATCAGCCCCCAGCCTGTTTATCCGGGAAACGACTTCACTGTGAGCATAAGCGTCTATAACAAGGGGGATACGGCTGAGGACATAACTGTGGAACTTATAGAGGAGTTCCCTTTCGTGCTGAAGTATTCCAGCCAGGATCTTAAGGAGGAATTCTCGCTGTGCTCAGGGTGCAAAAGGCAGAACACGTATTACATGACAGCTGACCGAAAAGCGATTTCAGGACTGTACAAGCTCAAGTTTTTCGTGAGCCAAGACGGGACAGGCGTGAAAGAGGAGCTGAATGTTGAGATAAAGGGCAAGCCAGACATTATTTTCGAGGTTCTGGAATCAAGCCAGGACATAACCCCAAACAGCGAGTTCAAGGTGAGGCTTAACCTCAAAAACAAGGGAACAGGGGTTGCAAAGAACATCAAGCTGACATCTGTCTCCAAGGACTTTGCAGCAGCAGGAACGAACCTCATGTTCATTGAGGAGCTGGAGCCCAACGAGTCAAGGGAGCTGAACCTTGTTTTCTACACTGCGAACTCGCTCTCCAAGGACGTGCACGCCCTTCCCCTGGTGATTGAATACGAAGACTACAAGGGGAACCAGTACCGCTCTTCGCAGGATATCAGCGTCAGGGTGGTCAATAAGGCCAAGCTGAGCATAAAAGAGGTCAAGGTGGAGCCCTCGAGGCTGAAGCCGGGGGACGAAATCACGATTCAGGTGCGAATAGAGAACATAGGCGAAGGGGATGCGGACAATGTCAAGCTGGTCCTGGAGTCCGAGATAGAGGGGAACAAAAACGCCTATCTCGGAAGGCTGGAAAAGGACGATGACAGCCCGGCATTCTTCTCAGGCAGAGTGAAAACAGCAGGAGAAAAGGCGGACAAGCTAATCATCAGCTACGAGGACGACCTCGGAAAGCATTATTTGGAAGAGGAAATCAAGTACGATGTGAGGGGCGTTGGCACATCCTTCCTCGTGATTGTGGCGCTGGTTGTTGTAATCCTCTTTTTGGCAGGGCTGCTCGGGGCAGTGTGGCTTTATCAGCGCTGCAAGTGTTACCTGAAGGGGAAGAAGTGCGAGCACAAATCGCACCTTCCTGCGGGGCAGCTTTTTAGCAAGAAGAAAAGCAGGTAAGATGATAGCTGATGTGAAGACAGGGCTGCTCCTGGCTCTGAAAGGCATTTTTAGAAAAAAGGTAATCTTTGCCCTGATTGTTTTCATAATTGCATTGGGCTTTGTCAACATGGTCTTCCTGCCCTCTTTTACCAACGGCATGACTCACACCATCAACACCCAGATGATCACAAAGCACTTTGGCAACATCATCATTGAGCCAAGGGAAGGGGAAAAATACATTGACAATGCCGAGGCTGTTCTTAAGAAGATAAGGGCAGTGCCGGGGGTAATGGCTGCCACGAGAAGGTACCAGCTTGGAGCCATATTGCAGACAGAGGACGGGGAAAGAACCATTGCGAGCTGGCTGTTCCAGGCGATTGAGCCCGAGGAGGAGAAAAGGGTGACTGACTTCCAGGACTTTCTCCTTGACGGAGCATATCTCTCTTCCAGCGACAGGGACGAGATTATGATAGGCACGCACCTCGCAGGGGGCGACACCCAGCAGTTCATGCCAAGGGAGGAAACACTGGAGGCTTCTGTGGGGGACAAGGTGTTCGTCACCTACAGCAACGGGGTTAAGAAAGAATACAGGGTCAAGGGAATAATTGATTCAAGGGACTTTAATGCAGTGATGTCGTCATACATCACGATAAAGGAAGCAGAGGAGATACTCGGGGTTTCCGGAAAGGCCTCAATGATCGTGGTCAGGGTGCCGACGGGCCAGGAAGCGGCATTTGTCCGAAAATTTGCAGAACTGGGAATCAGCGATAAAATAAGGACATGGGACCAGAAAGCCACGCAGGGCAAGCTTATTGGGGGAATGTTTGATGCTGTTAACAAGATTTTCGTCGCTGTCGGAATAATCATAATATTCTTCACAATCTATGTTGCCACCAGCATCAACGTAATAAACAGAAGAAAGCAGCTGGGAATATTGAAGGCATTGGGAATTAAGAAGGAGACGATCGCTTTGTCTTACATTTTCATGGCAGTGCTGTTTGCAACTTTCGGCATAGTCTTTGCAGGAATAGCCATCGCTGTCATAACAAAGAGGCTTATAGCGCATCCCATTGACACACCCATGGGGTACATCTATCCTGTATTGAGCAAAAGGCTCTTCTGGTCAGCAGTTCTCGTGGTCTTTGTGTCAGCAATACTCGGAAGCATCATTCCTTCCTACCGCGAAATAAGAAAGAACATCGTGAAGCTGATATGGGGTTAAGATGATACTGAGGGACATGAAAATAGGATTTTTGCTCTCGCTGAAGGGCATCAGGAGAAACAAGACGCTCTTTATGTTCACAAGCCTGATCATCACCTTCGGCTTCATCAATGTCTTCTTCTTCACTTCCTTTTTGTCAGGCATGAGCTACACCCTGAACAAGCAGCTCATAGACAAGCAGTGGGGCAACATCATAATAAACCCGTCTGAGAACGAGGATTACATCCAGAGCCCTGACCGCATACTTGACAAGGTAAGGAGAATCCCCGGAGTCACAGGCGCAACAAAGAGGCTCCGCTTGAGGGCAGTGCTGGAGAACGAGGCCGGCGACAAGATCGTTGCCCCCTGGTATTTCCAAGGCATAGACCCAGCAGATGAAAAGTCTGTCACTGACCTTCAGGATTTCCTGAAGGCAGGGCATTACTTAACAGAGAACGATGACGATTCCCTGATGATAAGCGCCGAGCTTGTGGGGAAGGGTGACGGCCTTCTCCTGCCGAAAGAGGACACGCTGGAATCTGAGATAGGGGACAAGATTGTGGCGAGGTACGAGAACGGCGCTGTGAAGACGTACAAGCTGAAGGCCATACTTGACCCCAAGGACATTTACGCTGTTGTCTCCGGCTATATAACCTTCAGGGAGGCAGAACGAATCCTCAATGTGTCGGACAAGGCCTCTTTCATCCTGCTCAGGGTCCCAACCGGAACAGAGAAACAATACGTGAGGAAACTGAAGGAGCTGGGGATAAACGAGCAAATCCTGACATGGGAGGACAAGGCCATGACAACAAAGGTAATAACTGACAGTTTTGAGATAATAAACAAGCTCTTCAGGGTGGTGGGCCTGTTCATTGTCTTCATCACTGTGGTGATAATAATATACATCAACATCTTGAACAACAGGAAAAAGATTGGCATACTGAAAGCAGTGGGCATCAAGAACAGCACAGTGATTTACTCTTACCTCAGCACCTCCTTCTTTTACGGCCTTGTGGGGATTGTGCTTGGCTCAATCATCGTGTTCTTTCTCTTTGAGTATCTGCAGCAAAACCCTGTCAAGGGGCCTCTCGGGGACATGGCGCCTGTTTTTGACCTGGGGGTTTACATCATCTCATCCCTGCTTATTTTTGCCTCTTCCCTGCTGGGCGCGCTGATTCCTGCTTTCAATGTTGTCCGGAAGAACATTATAGAACTCGTGGGAGGTTGATTGCAATGAGTGAGAAGAACATTATCATAACCGAGAATCTCAAGAAGATATACCAGATGGGAAGCGTTCAGGTCAGGGCGCTCAACGGCGTCAGCATCAGGATAAGGGAAGGGGAGTTTGTGGCCATTGTCGGGGCAAGCGGCTCAGGAAAGTCCACCCTTCTCCACCTCCTGGGCCTCCTGGATGAGGCCACTGAGGGAAGCATCCACATTGACGGGGACGATGTCGCATACCTGAGCGAGGCGCAAAAGTCCTCTTACAGGCTGAGCAGGCTGGGCTACGTGTTTCAGGACTATGCTCTCCTGCCAGAGCTCACTGCCCTGGAGAACGTAATCCTTCCCTTGCTCCAGCAGGGCCTCCCGAAATCAGAAGCAAAAGAGGCAGGGCTTGACATGCTTCGCAGGGTGGGGCTGGGGGACAGGGCAGGCCATTACCCCTCTGAGTTGTCTGGCGGGCAAATGCAGAGGGTTTCTATCGCAAGGGCGCTCGTAAACAAGCCGAAGATACTCTTTGCTGATGAGCCCACTGCCAACCTTGACAGCAGGTCAGGCAGGGAGATACTCAGCCTGTTCATGAAGCTGAACAGGGAGCTGAACCAGACGATTGTCATGGTCTCGCACGAGCCAGAGCACCAGAAGCTGGTCCAGCGCATAATTGAGTTAAGGGACGGGGTTGTGGTCAAGGAGAAAAAGGCGAGGGTGTGAGGGCAATGACCAGTCCAGAGGCGCTGTTAAGTGAAACACTCGTTAAGGAGGGTGCCTGTTTCTCCAGGGGGTCCCGGAGCCTTGGCCGGGCACTGCCCCAGAGGAGAGCTTGGCGCAGGTATTGTGAGGGATGGAAATGAAAAACAAGACAACTGTAAGGGATCCTGTCTGCGGGATGGAGATTGGGCCCGGAAAGGCGAAGTTCAGCGCAGTAAAGGACGGAAAGGCCTACTTTTTTTGCAGCACTAACTGCAAGGCAGAGTTCCTGGGCGGAAAGAATGAGGCCAGGCAGGGAAAGGAAGAAGTGATTAAGGCAACAAAAGAGGCTGGGCCTCACAGAGGTGCCAGCCAGGTCACCCTTGATGTTGTGGGGATGGCATCTCCCCACTGCGCAGGCATTGTCAGCAAGGCCCTGATGTCCTCAAAGGGCGTTATCGGGGCAGAAATAAACTTCTCTGTGCAGAAAGTGAAGGTGGACTACGATCCCGGCGTTATTGATGTTCCGGGCTTAATAAAAATCATTGAGAAGGCCGGCTACAAGGCAAGCCAGACTTCTGAGGACAAAACAGAAAAGGAAAAGATGGAAGAGCAGGAGCTGAGGGAGGCCAAGAACAGGGTGGTTCTTGCTTTCGTATTCACAGCTCCTATCTTTGTTTACCTTATCAGGTATCTCTATCCTGACTTCAGGATTCCCTATGAGAACCTCATTGTCCTGCTCCTGGCCACCCCTGTTGTGTTCATTGCAGGCTTCAAGACGCTTAAAGGGGCGTATCACGCAGTGCTTAACAAGAGCGCCAATATGGACGTGTTAATTGCGCTGGGAACCCTTGCTGCTTATGTTTACGGGATCGCAGCATTCTTTTTTGAGGTTGAAAGCTTTGCATCTGTCTCAGCCATGATTATGTTTTTCCATGTTCTGGGGAGATACCTGGAGGCAAAGGCCAAGGGGAGGACTTCGCAGGCCATAAAAAAGCTCCTGAAATTGAAGCCGGAGAACGCCCTCATTCTGGTCAATGGCAAAGAGCAAGTTGTCCCTATTGAGGAGGTCAAGGTCAATGACATCATGATTGTGAAGCCAGGGGAGAAGATCCCCACGGACGGCGTTGTAGTGGAAGGGGACTCCAACGTGGACCAGTCAATGGTCACCGGCGAGTCAATGCCTGTGAGGAAGAGGAAAGGCGACGAGGTCATAGGCGCCACAATCAACAGGGAGGGCCTTTTGAAGATAAGAGCAACGAAAATAGGCAAGGACACCTTCCTGTCCCAGGTTGTGAAGATGGTTGAGGATGCGCAGGGAAGCAAGGCCCCGATTCAGGAGCTTGCCGACAAGGTGACAAGCTACTTTGTTCCTGTGGTTCTTGTGCTTTCAGTCCTGGCATTCGCGCTCTGGCTGGCGTTTCCCGCTTTCTTTCTTGGCATCGCAAAGTGGGCCATGGGATTCCTCCCGTGGGTGAATCCCACATTCGGAATTCTTTCCCTCGCAGCCTTTGCCGCGATTGCTGTTTTGGTTATCGCCTGCCCCTGCGCCCTGAGCCTGGCAACCCCGACTGCAGTGATGGTCGGAACAGGCAAGGGCGCAGAGAACGGCATTCTGATTAAGCATGCTGCAGCCCTTGAGGTCGCCCAGAAGCTGGACACAATAGTCTTTGACAAGACAGGCACAATTACCAAGGGTGAGCCCACAGTCACAGACGTTCTTCCTGCCGACGGTTTCAGCGAGAGGGAGGTAATAGCATTGGGCGGAAGCGCTGAGAAGGGCTCGGAGCACCCCCTCGCAAGCGCCATAGTCCAGTTCGCAGCCAAGAAGGCAATCACGCTGGACTCTCCGAAGGAATTCAAGGCGGCTTCGGGGGAGGGAATCAGCGCTGAAATCAACAAAAAGAGAGTTCTCGTCGGCAACCAGAAGTTCATGAAGCGGAACAACATAGATTTCAGCACGCTTGTTGAAGAGCAGAAGCGGCTGGAAAACGAGGGGAAAACCGCCATGCTGGTTGCTGTGGGAAGCAAGCTTGCAGGAGTGATAGCTGTGGCAGACACCCTGAAAGAGGATTCCAAGGAGGCCATAGCCACTATTAAAAAAATGGGCATGACCCCTGTGATGATTACAGGGGACAATGAGCGCACAGGCAGGGCGATAGCGAGGCAGGTGGGGATTGAGACTGTGCTGGCCAATGTGCTTCCCGGAGACAAGGCAAACCAGATTAAGGAGCTTCAGCAGCAAGGGAAAGTGGTTGCCATGGTCGGGGACGGAATCAACGACGCCCCGGCGCTGACGCAGGCGGACGTGGGCATAGCAATCGGCACAGGGACGGACATCGCAATTGAGTCCTCAGACATCACCCTGGTGCAGGGCAGGCTGACAAGTGTTGTTAAGGCCATCAGGCTCAGCAGGGGCACCATGCGGATTATCAAGCAGAACCTTGCCTGGGCATACGGCTACAACACTGTTGCGATTCCCATTGCCTTTTTCGGCCTGCTCCACCCCGCAATAGCGGCAATAGCAATGGCCACAAGCTCAATTTCAGTGGTTGTCAACTCGTTGAGGCTGAACAAGGTGAGGGTTTAGCAGGGGTTTGCCCGGAAACAGCAAAAAGCATAAAAACCCTGCAAGTCCACACCAAAGCGGAGTTAGCGGTGCGTGCTGCTCCCGCTCCCCCACAGCCAACTCACTCATCAGCTTATATTGCTTGCCGAAGCGCGCAGGTGCAGGAGCAATGAGAAGCGATAACCGTTGCTTACACGTAACGTGCAACTGCGAGGAGTTCTTCTTTCAATTCTTTCTATTTTAGATGCCGTAAGCGAATGGGGCCACATAGTCCTGGCAAAATACAACTTTCAATTCTTTCTATTTTAGATGCGGACATGGGTCAGCATCGAGCCTATCATTCCAGGGGTGACCTTTCAATTCTTTCTATTTTAGATGCAAGATCTACCTT
>CAYVGP010000054.1:0-7225 GCA_964451135.1 uncultured Methanosarcinales archaeon | reverse complement strand
GGCTTCAGGGTTGAGGATGTCGGCACATTCAGCGAGGAGCCCGCTGACTACCCTGACATTGCGAAGAGGCTTGCCAAGCGCATCCAGAAAGAGAGCGCTTTGGGAATACTCATATGCGGCACAGGCATAGGCATGTCAATAGCTGCCAACAAGGTCAAGGGAGTGAGAGCGGCAGTGGCCCACAACGACTACACAGCAAGGGTTGCAAGGGAGCACAACGACGCCAATGTGCTGTGCCTCGGCGCAAGAGTGCTCTCGCAGAGAAAGGCGGCAAGGCTTGCAAGGGTTTGGCTCAGCTCAACCAGGCCTGTGAAGGAGAGGCACAGGAAAAGGGTCAGGAAGATAGCGAGGCTTGACTCTGCGATGTGCTGAACGCACAAAAAGAAAAACGAAATGATTCCCCCGACAAAACTCATTGGTTTCCTGAACAAAGAAGACATAGGAAATGACTACACTCTTCACGGGATAGTCAGCGGCCTCAGGGAAACCAAGGGGCCCAAGGTGGCAATACTCAACGATGGCACTGGAAGAATGCAGCTGAAGTTCTTTCCAAGCGCGCTCAAGAACAAGGAGGAACTGGAGGAGGGCGCGGGAATAAGGGTCACAGCAACGATTCAGGAGTACAGGGGGACCCTGGAGGGCAATGTGAGGGACTTCCAGCTCCTTTCAGGGCCTGAAAAGGAGAACCTGCTTTCCCGCATATCCAAGAGGAGGGAATCCAAGAGCAGGGCAAGGGAAGTCGCTTTTCTTGTGGAGTCAGACACATTAACAAGCCTCAAGGAGAGGTTTGTTGATGCTGCCAAGCTGATAAGAAGCGCTGTTATTGCAAGGACTCCGATACTCCTGAGGCACCATGCGGACTGCGACGGATTCAGCGCAGCAGTTGCGCTTGAGAAGGCCATACTCCCCCTCATAACAGAGCACCACAAGGACGAGCAGGCTGCCTACAAGCAGTACAGGCGGGCGCCGAGCAGGGCCCCATACTACGACTACGAGGACGCGACAAAGGACGTAGTGTTCTTCGTGGAGGACCAGGAAAGGTTCAAGTCAAAGAGGCCTCTCGTGATAGTTGCCGACAACGGCTCAACAAGCGACGACCTGCTTGCCCTGGAAAAGCTGAAGGCCTTCGGGTGCAAGATAATCGTTGTGGACCACCACTACCCCGGAGAACTCAGCGAGGGGGTGTGCGAGGCAGACAGGTTCATTGACGTTCACATAAACCCCCACCTTGTCGGGGGAGACTCTTCTATTTCTGCTGGAATGCTCTCAAGCGAGCTCAGCAGGTTTGTAAATGACGGGGTCGCTGATGCCGAGATAACAGCAGCAGTGTCAGCCATCGCTGACAGGTGCAGGGGAAAGGAGGCAGAGGAAATCATAAGTCTTGCATCAAAAAAGGTTGACAGGGCCTATCTTGAGATGCTTGCGGATGTTGTTGATTTTGAGGCATACAGCCTGAAGTACCTTGAGGCAAGGAGCTACATGGCCATGCTCTTTGACTCTGAAAACGAGGAAGTGGTTAAGTTAGTCAGGCGCCTCCACCAGATTATTGAGGGAAAGAAAAGGGAGGTGCTCCTTGCAGTGAGAAAATACCAGAAGGTAACGGACCTTGGCTCATGGCTCTTCCTGGAGCTGAACACATACGGCATACACGAAAGAGGGGACTTCCCTCCCCCGGGGAAGATACTTGGGATTGCAAGAGACCTCTTGGAGGCAGAAACCAAAAGGCCTGTTGCAGCAGTTGCTGTCTCAGACTCAATGGTCAGCATGCGCTTCTCTGATGCTCTCAGCTTAGATGTGAACAGGATAATCTCTTTGCTCAAGGAGAAGATTCCCCATGCAGGCATACAGGGAGGCGGGCATGCCAGGGCTGGCAGCTTCAGGTTTTATTCCATTGCAAGGGATGAGGTTGCTGAAAGCGTGAGAAAGATTATTCTCAACTATGAGAAGGAAGCGAAATAACTACATAAGCCCGAAATGCCCCAGCACCCCAATCAGGCCGTCGCTGTCCACTCCCCTTGCGTTGTAGCCCTTTTCCCCGAGCGCATACACCCTTTCAATGAGCTCTTTGCTTTCTTCGCCCATTGAGGCCGCATACCCGCATAGTTTCATGAAATCCCAGTCAGAGGCTGCATCGCCAACTGCGAGGAAATTTTTAAGAGGAACCCCTGATATGCGGGAGAAGTCCCTTGCAGCCAGGGCCTTTGAGACACCCCTTGACGTTATTATGGCGTAGCGTGCAGGAAGGCCGAGGGGGTGAAACGACCATTTGAGTTCAAGCTCGCTTCTGAATGGCTCAAATATCCCTTCCACCTCTTCTTTGTGCTTTTCTGATGGTGCCACAACAAGCATCTTGACAACATTGTCAGGCATGTTTCCTGAGAAGCCGTCAACCTTCACTGAGGGCTTTTCAAGAATTTTCTCGTGTATCTTGGTGTGTTCGTTTGCCTGTGCTTTCTTGACATAGTAGTCTTGCGGAGAATAAACCTCTACGGGGAACGGGGAGGCGGAGAACGCAACTGCAAGACTCTCAGCGATTTTGGGAGAAATTCTTCTCACTTTGTACGTGATTCCTTTGACAGGGTTGAGCACCACTGCCCCGTTGTCCCCTGAATGCGGGCTGTCAAGCCTCAAGAAGAGTGCGAGCCTTGCCACTGAGAAAGAAGACTTTGCCGTGCAGAGGCATACAGGAATGCCTCTTTCATTCACCTTCCTCAGGGCTTGGGCGACCCTCTTTGAGGGCAGGGGCATGTTTATTCCCGTCCTGCTTCCTATTATGACTCCGTCAACATCCAGAACAAGCCCCTTTATCACTTCAGCCACTCTGCATTCCCCTGCATCATCCCTTCATGCTTTAATTCCCGGATTCCTGCTATTCCCGGCCCCTGCCCAGGGGCTCTCCTGCTGTTCGCCGCTCAGCGTGTTTCCACGTACACCTTGTCCCCTTCTGCATAAACCCTGTGTGTGCGTATCTCCGCAGGGAACACAGGATTCTTTCCGGTCTCTATGTGGAACCTCCATCCGTGGAGCGGGCACACAACGCAGTCATTGTCAATGAACCCCTCTGAGAGCGAGCCCCCTGCATGCGGACACATGTCGTCAAAGGCGTAAAGCCTGTTGTTCAGGTTTGCGATGGCAACAACAGAGCCCTGAACAGTGAACCGCTTTATTGAGCCAGGGGGCAGCTCCCTGAGCGAGCACACAAGCACAGCTCCCATTCCAACCTCCTCCTTGTTTTAGTTTCATTAAGCGAAGGAGCACCGAATCACTCTTGCCTTCTCTTTCGCGCCTTGCCTCTTTTCCTGTTTTTTTCGGCGCTGAGCTTCACGAGGGCGAGCTTCAGGGCCTTGAGCGGCAGCATTGCGCATTTTGCTCTTGCTCCTGATATAGGTATTCCAAGCAGGGAGATGTGGTCATCCCTGCTCATCCCGACCAATTCCGAAACCTTCTTTCCCTTTGCGTGCTCTGTGAGCATTGAGGCAGCTGCCTGTGATATCGCGCACCCATGGCCGGAAAAGCCGATGTCCTCCACCCTGCTTCCCCTGACAAGCAACTCCATTGATATCTCGTCCCCGCACACAGGGTTGCTGTCCCTCACTGCAACGCTCTTTTTCCTGAGCCTCTTCTTGTTTCTCGGGTTCTTGTAGTGGTCAAGGAGGTGCTCCATGTAGATGTTTTCCATCACCCAAACACCTCCCTAACCCTCTCAAGGCTCTCAGCAAAGAACCTGACCTCCTCCTTGGTGTTGTACAACGCAAATGACGCCCTGCTTGTTGCAGGCACGCCGAGCAGTTTCATCAGGGGCTGGGCGCAGTGATGGCCTGAGCGTATGGCTATGCCCTCGCTGTCAAGTATTGTGGCAACATCATGGGGGTGCACGCCTCTCATGGAAAAGGACACCGCCCCTGTCCTCTTCCTCAAGTCCCTGGGGCCGTAAACAGCCACATCGCTGTAAGCCCTGAGAAGCCTTACCGCGTAGGTTGAGAGCATATGAACGTGCTCGCTTACCTCCTCCATCCCTATGCGTTGCAGGTATTTCGCTGCTGCGCCAAGCCCGACTGCGCCTGCAACATTGGGTGTGCCTGCCTCAAACCTGTAAGGGGGCTCGTTGTATGTTGACCTGAGAAGGCCCACTTCCCTTATCATGTCCCCTCCCCCCATCCATGGAGGCAAATGCTTGGAGAGCCCCTCCCTTATGTAGAGCCCTCCTGTGCCTGTCGGCCCCAGCATCTTGTGGCCTGAGAAAGCGAAAAGGTCTGCGTTGAGTTTTCTCACATTCACAGGCATGTGGGGCGCGCTTTGGGCCCCGTCCACAAGAACCAGCGAGTTGTTGTCATGCGCCGCCCTGGCTATCTTCCTGACAGGGTTTATTGTGCCGAGCACGTTTGAGACGTGCGTCAGTGCAACGACCTTGGTCTTTTTTGACAGGGACTCCTCCAGCAATGCGGTGTCAAGAAGGCCGTCTTGGGTGATGCGAATGAACCTTAGCTTCACCCCTTTTGAGCGAAGCATCTGCCAGGGAACAAGGTTTGAGTGGTGCTCCATCACTGTGAGCAGAACCTCGTCTCCCCTTCTGAGAAATGATTTTGAAAGGGTGTTGGCAGCCAGGTTCAGGGCTTCTGTCGCGTTCTTGGTGAAGACGATCTCCTCTGCTTTTTCTGCTCCGATGAAACCAGCAAGCGTTTCTCTTGCCTCCTCGTAAAGCTGTGTTGCTTCATTGCTCAGGGTATGTACGCCCCTGTGAACATTGGAGTTTGTGCGTTCATAGTAGTCCCTTATTGCCTGCAGGACCTGCCTTGGCTTCTGGGAGGTTGCTGCGTTGTCAAGATAGACAAGGGGCTTTCCGTTTATTCTTCTGCCTAATATCGGAAAGTCCTGCCTTATCCTTTTGATGTTCATTCTGCAACCTCGAAAAAGCCATCAAGCACGCAAAAGCACGTGCGGGAAGCATGCGTTGCTGGCTTCGGGCTTTGCGCCATGCCCGAAGGCGCTGGCATAATCCCTCCCTAACAATCCCCTTTCCCTTCCTGGCTGGATTGAGTCAGCACAGGCTGTGAAAAGCAAGTAGCAACGCTCACTTAAAGCTCTTTCGCTTTATTTCGCAATCCGAAAATGGCTGTTTCAGGAAAAATCCCGCTGCTCTTTTGGTTTCATCTCTCACCCACTTAATCTTAAATTTGTCTATAAGCGGATTCAGAAAGCCCTCTACTATGAGGTGTTCAGCAGATTTCCTCGGAATTCCCCTGCTCATCAGGTAGTAGAGCATGTCCTCGTCTATTTTGCTTATCGTAGATCCATGGCTCGCCCTGACGTCGTTCGCGTCTATCTCCAATGCAGGTATTGTGTTGGCAACCCCCTCTCCCGAGAGGATTATTGTGTCATCCCTGAGAAACGAGGAGGTCTTTTGGGCATTCCCGGATATGGAGATGTTCCCCCTGAATGTGCTTCTTGATTTGCCTGAAACAACTCCCTTGTTCACAATGTTGTTTGAGGTGTTCTCCACGTTGTGGCGGGCATTTGCCATAACAAAGGCTTCCTGGGTTCCTGATGCCACAAACAGGGAAGCATGCTCTGACTCTGAGCCTGTGCCATCAAATAAGGTGTCTGTCCTTGAGCGGTAAAACGCGCCTCCGAAGTTTGCCACGCGCCATCTGAGGGAGCTGTTTCTTCCCAGAAGAGCCAGGCGGGTAAGAATCAGGTTTGAGTTTCGGGAAGATGCCTGCACTGCATAGTAGTCGAGCGAGGCGTTTTCTTCCAGAAACACCTCAACAAGAGACGAGTAGTGGGGGATGGAAGAAAAGCACGCCTCCACAATTGATGCAGAAACCCCTTTCCTGACAAGGACCACAATGTGCGAGTTGGCAGGCAGCCTGTCCCCTGCCTTAATCAGCAAAGGTCTTTCAGGCTCTATGTCCTTGTTCAGGGAAATGAAGAGAGAGGAGCGGGCGTATGCAGCAGTGAAGGCAGACGCGTAATCGCTTGTTTCTTCAATGCATGAAAAAGCCAGAGAGGTGAACTTCTTGACGAGGGGATTGCCCGGCGCCGGAGGCGAATCATGAGTAAGCCTGAGAACAGATATGCCGCGGTCTGGCTCACGAGAGCCCTCCCCGGAAGCAACATCAAAAACATACGAAGCGTTTTTCTCCATGCGTTCCAAGAGCTTTGATGAAAAAGGGTCCTGAAGCTTGTTGTCAAACAGCCCCTTCTGCCTCAGGAAGTTAAAGTCTATCTTTTCCGGGTTTGTGTATTTCCATTCCTCGCTTTTCGGAGAGGGCTCCGGAAGCTTCCTGAGCCTTTCTGCCAAAAGCCTTTTTTTTCTCAGGAACCCCTTCCAAGAGACGTTAGAGGATTTCTTCTTTTGCTCCTTTCTGGTTTCAGAATTTTCCATCCCAACACCCGGAGAAATGCCTATCCCACAGAGCCCTCCATCTCAAGCTCTATTAGGCGGTTGAGCTCAATGGCGTACTCCATGGGCAGTTCCTTGACAAAGGGCTCAATGAATCCTGCCACTATCATGGTCATTGCCTCCTGCTCTGAGAGCCCCCTGCTCCTGAGGTAAAACAGCTGCTCTTCGCTTATCTTCCCCACACTTGCCTCGTGCCCTACACTAACGTTCTTTTCCTCAATCTCAATGTAGGGGACAGTGTCTGAGGAGCTCTTCGGGTCAAGTATCAATGCATCGCAGTTCACATTAGCTTTTGAGTTCTTGGCTCCCTTGAAGACCTTGAGCAGCCCCCTGTAAACCGTGCGGCCTCCCTGCAGGCTAACTGACTTGTTTGTTATTATGGAGCTTGTTTCAGGAGCCATGTGCACTGCCTTTGCCCCTGCATCAAGCACCTGCCCCTTCCCTGCAAATGCGATTGACAGTATCTCAGCCCTCGCCCCCTTCCCCGCAAGGTAGATGGCAGGGTACTTCATTGTTATCTTGCTTCCGAGGTTGCCGTCAACCCACTCAACCGTAGCGTCCCTGTGTGCAACAGCCCTCTTTGTTACGAGGTTGTATACGTTGGTTGACCAGTTCTGAATCGTGGTGTACCTCACCCTTGAGTTCTCCTTTGCTATGACTTCCACAACAGCGGCATGCAGGGAATCCTCAGCATAGATAGGAGCTGTGCACCCCTCAATGTAGTGGACAAAGCTCCCTTCCTCTGCTATTATCAGGGTGCGCTCAAACTGCCCCATCTTGTCTGCGTTTATCCTGAAGTATGCTTGCAGGGGTATTTCCACG
>CAYVGP010000053.1:0-7360 GCA_964451135.1 uncultured Methanosarcinales archaeon | reverse complement strand
AGCCTGTCCGCCCCCTTTATCCTTCTCTCTTCCTGGCTGAGCCTTCTGTGGTGCTTTGAAAAGTGCTTTTTGAACTTTCTCACAAGAAAGCGCCCCTTGTCAGAGCCCGCCTCAACTATGAAATGGTCTCCCCTGTCGTAGTACATCAAGTCAAAGAAGTCAGCAAGGTCAAGGGAGCCGCAGAAGCAGTACTTTGACGGCGGGGCCTCGCAGTGGTAGCCGATTAGATAGCTATTCTCCCTTGCTGCTGTGTAAAAGGGGTCCCTCGCGTCCTTAATGAAAACCATGTCCTGCCTCATTATTGCGTTGAGGTCGCACTTTCTCAGCCCGAAGAATATCCTCGGCGAAGCCTTGATTTTGGGGGTTGCCGCTTTTCCGTCTGCAAAGGTGAAAAGGACCTCCTCCTTCCTGAAGAAAAACTCCTTCGCAGGAAAATACGGGTTCTTCTCAAGGAATATCTCCTCAGGGCTGCTTATCTTCTGAAACCTCACAAGGTCTGTCTTGACAGGCGCGATAACCTCAAATGAGCGCATTGCCTGCTTGAGAAACTGCTTCGCCACCTCTTTTGGCTGGAAATAGGTTTCCATGCCTCAATATGCAACTCAGTAGTTAATAAAGGTTTTGCGATGCCTGAACAGCTTTTTCGCAAATTTTTTAAAAGGCAGGCGGTAAGCAGCATTTCCGGGGGAAAAATGGACAACAGGCTGAAAACGGTTTTGTTCCTTGGAACACTGACAGGCCTTCTTCTTTTGATAGGCCAGCTAGTCGGAGGAGTGCGGGGGCTGGCTTTTGCGCTGGTTTTTGCTTTGGCAATGAACGCAGCAACATACTGGTGGTCTGACAGGATTGTGCTTGCGATGTACAGGGCGAAGCCAGCTGACAAAAACAAGCACTCAAAGCTTTACCGGCTGTGCGAAGAAACTGCGCGTCTTGTTAAGATACCTGTGCCGAAGATTTACATAATAGAGTCAGCAACCCCTAACGCCTTTGCGACCGGCAGAAGCCCGTCCCGCTCTGCTATTGCATTCACAACAGCGATACTGGAGCTTCTTGAGGATGACGAGCTCAAGGGGGTTATCGCCCACGAGATGTCCCACGTAAGGAACAGGGACACCTTGATTTCAACCATCGCTGCGACCATTGCGGCTGTTGTTTCGTACGTTGCGTTCATGGCGAGGTGGGCCGCGATATTCGGAGGTTTTGGGTCCAGAGACAACGACAGGGGCGGAAACATTCTGGAGCTTCTGGTTCTGGCAATAGTGGCTCCCCTTGTGGCAACAATCCTTCAGCTCGCAATATCGCGAAGCAGGGAGTTCCTTGCTGACGAGACAGGGGCGAAGGCCCTGCACACCGGGCAGGGGCTTGCGAGGGCGCTTGAAAAGCTGGAGGCAGGCGTCAAGCACAGGCCCATGAGGCAGGGAAACCCCGCAACTGCCAGCCTCTTCATTGTGAACCCCTTCACTGCCAGAACACTTATGACTCTTTTCTCAACTCACCCCCCCACAAGCGAGAGGGTAAAGAGGCTCAGGAGGATTGGTTGAATGACTGCCGAGGTATTCATGCTGATAAGGACGCGGCACGGAAAGGTTCGCCTTGTCAAGAACGCGTTATCAAAGTTCAGCGAGATAAAGAGCATTCATGAGGTTTACGGCAGGTTTGACCTCGTGTGCCAGATAGAGGCAGAGAACTACGAGAAGCTCAAGGAGTTCATCCAGAACAAGATAAGGATAACAGAGCACATCAAGTACACTGAAACCCTTGTTGTGAGCGACCTTGAGGATGAGGCGCCTGAAGAGTACGCCTACCCTCCTGCCGGTGACGACACTGAAGAAGCGGATGACGAGGACGAAGAAGTGTGAGAGCTTGTTCTTTTAGCAGTCGTCAAGGCATATTCCCTGCTCAGCAGGGTCGCAGAAGCCGTCCCCGCACACATTGCATTTTCCGAAGTGCAGAACAGGAACGCCGCTTTCTCTTGCTGCGCACTCGGAGCGGTAGGTGATCCCGTTCTCCCCGCACACCTCTTTTTTGGTTGAGCAGGGAACTCCGCACCCCGCCTTGCGCATCAGGGACCTGAGCTTCGCAGCTTCCCGGGACTTTTCCACTGATGACTCAAGGAATTCCCTCTTGTTTGAGGACTCAAAGAGAGATGCGTATTTTTCTGCTAGGAGCGAGGCGTCCTCGTATTTTGAGAAGAGCTCTTCGCAGGACGCCTCTGCGGGCCGGGGGCCCTGCATTGCCGCGAATCCCCCTATGTTGGGTGATGAGGGGGAAGAGGCAACAGGGGACTGCTGGAACTTGTGCTGGTTGACAGCGAACAAAGCCACGATGCCGACAACCGCGACCATGAATGCGAGGGAAGCCCTGTAACCGGGCGCGTACCTCGCAGAGCCTTTCTGGGATTCTGCCTTGTTCTTCCGGGGCATGCCCAGTGACGAGGCAAGGCAGTATTTAAACATTGCGATAAAAAGCGGCTGATAAAGAATGTGCCTCTTGCGTGATGCTTGGGTCAGGGATCACTCCTCCACGTACTCCGAGTCAATGATATCCCTGATCGCCCTGGCTTTTTTCTCCCCTATGAGCTCAACCTCCTTGAGCTCCTTCACGCTGGCATTGAAGAGTTTGTTGATGCTTTTGAAGTGGCTGAGGAGGGGCCTGGCGAGCGTTCCCCCTACTCCTGGGAGGGCTGAGACAACGTACTCCTGCATCTCCCTCTTTGTTCTCGGCTTTGTGCTGTGGGGCTGGAAAACCCTTGTTGTTTCGTCCTGCTCCCTCCTTGCCATTATGAGCAGGAGGGACGCTGTGTCCCTGAAGTTCTTTGTGTGTATGAGGGGTATTGAGTAGCTGACAGCTATTGTGGCGAGCATTCCCCTTATGGCGTTTGGGTGCACGTTCCTCACAGAGTATATGTCCTCGTCGCCCTCTATGACTATCACAGGGTTCTGGTAGCTCTCCCTCAGGGCCTTCAGCTGGGACAGAATCCTGCCGTCAACTATTGAGTCAACGAAGTCCTGCACAGTCTTGTGCTCAACAGCCACTCTTGGAGAAAGCATGTAGTCGGCTGAGTCAAGCCTTTGAAGAGAGACCTCTGCGCCCATGTCTATCAGGGCTTTCACAAGGGGGTTTCCCTTCTCCCTAGGATCCACTATCACCCTCACATGGAACTCTTCGCTCTTTTTTTCATTATTGCTGAAATCGCTGAGCGTGGGCTGGTTCTCCATTCCCATCACGCTCGCTGACTCCTTCTTTATCTTCCTGAGCACGTTGTGCATGGATTTTTCCTTGTGGTGCGCGCTCCACCTGTAGGCCTCGTCCCTCGTGCCCTTTGTCACGAGTATGACAACCCTTCCCTTCTCAAGCCTCCCTGTGCGCCCCCTTCTCTGGATGTGCCTTATAGCGCTTGGTATTGGCTCGTAAAAAACCACGATGTCCACCGATGGTATGTCTATGCCCTCCTCCCCCACTGACGTCATAACAAGGATGTTGTATTTTCCGTTTCTGAACTCTTCCAGAACCTTCAGCTGCTCCTTCTGGCTCATCCCTGTTCCTTTTTTCTTTGCCTGCCCCACGAAGAGCATCGGCTTTGCCTTGCTTATTTTTGAGAGCGCCTCAACTATTCTTTTGGCGTTGTCCCTGTAATGGTTGAATACGATGATGCGCTTTTCCCCGCCTGAAAGCTCCCTTTCTATCAGCCTTACGAGCTCTGTTAGTTTTGGGTGCTCAAAGCCCTCTGAGGCAAGGTTTTCTGCCAGTGCAAGGGCTGACCTGAAGTTGAGGTCCCTTGCCAGGTTCTGCACTGCTTTTATCTTTGACGTGGAGGCCTGCGAGGCAATGCTCTGCATGTATGAAAGGAGCGATGGGACTCCCTGGGTCTCAAGGAGTTCCAGGGCGTGCTGGACCTTGAGGGCCTCTGCAAGCAGGGATATGGAGCGCAGAACAGCCAAGTCCTTGTTCCCGTGGGCCACCTCTGAGTGGAGCTGGGCCTGCATCCCGAGTATGTCCCTCTTTGAAAGCGCGTTTATATTCCGGGAGTCAACCACACCAAGCTCCCTCGCCTCCCTGAGCTTGGAGTTGAAGCAGTCCTCCAGGTACTTCTTGACGCTCTTGAAGCGGGGGGGAAGCTCCACTGTGACGAAAGACATCTCCACTTCTTGCACGTAGGGCTTGACGTCCGGGTCCTCGTCCGTCCTGACCTCTATGTTCTCTATGAAGAGGTTTCCGCAGACCTCCTTGATTTTCTCAGCGTCAGAGCCGGGAGACGCTGTAAGGCCGAGAATGAGCGGAAACCTCGCTGTTTTCTGGTACTGCTTTGCTATCCACACATAGGAGTAGTCCTTCACCGCCCTGTGCGCCTCGTCAAAAACAAGCAGGGAAACGTCTGCGAGGGGTATCCTCCCTGCGATTATGTCGTTCTCAAATCCCTGCGGTGTTGAGACTATTACTTTTGAGTTTGTGAAGATGAGCTGCCTTTTTTCGGGCTGCACAAGGCCGCTCACTGTCGCTATCTTCTCAGCGGGGATGTCAAGGTGGTCACTGAAGACCTTCCCTATCTGCTCAACAAGGGGCTTTGTCGGCGCCAGAACAAGAACCTTGGATGCGGGGTGCGTGCTTAGCCGGTGGGCTGCGAGAAGCAGGGCTATTGATGTCTTGCCTAGCCCCGTTGGAAGCACCACCAGAGTGTTTTTTTTGGATGCTGAGGCGAGGATTGTCTGCTGGTACAGCCTTGGCTTGAAGTTCTTTATCATCGGGAACAAGAAAGCAGGGAGTTATAAAAAGCTTTTCTGAAAGAATTTGGAGGGGTTACGCTACATCTCCATGACTATGTAGTAAACTAGCCACACCGCAACCCCTATTATTGCTGCAAATATGAGGCTGTAAAACTGGGAAAGGAACAGGGTGACGTAGCCGAATATGAATCCGAAGATTATGACGTAGTTGAGGCGGGAGCCGAAAAATGCTGTTGCGCCGTCAAGAGGGGGCAGAGGCAGGTACATGAACAGCGCGAGGAGGAAGTTCACGTATATGAACCTCTCAAAGAGACCTGAGGAGAAGTTGAACATGTTCATGAGCTGCTTGAGGAACATGCCCAGGAGTATGTTGGCGACAGAGCCCATGCTTGCTATCCACCCCCATGTTCCCATGTTTAGGCCGTACCTGAAGTGGCCGAGGCGGTGGGCTGCGAGGTGCGCAACAGCTATGCCCCCTGGGAGGAGTATTATCAGTCTGCCGTTAGATATCACTGCAAGGGCGAGACCCATCGCGAGGCCGTAGCTCCATATCTTGAACTCTGCGTGAAATCCCGACTTTATTGCCACTGCCTTCTGCACAACAATCCTGAACAAGAGGGAAACAAGAACAACGAAGAGGAAAAGGAGGAAGTTGCCGAACCAGTACGCTGGGTTGAAAGTTGGCTGCTTGTCGTTGAACGCGAAGATGAACGTCAGGATGAGGCCTGCTGTGAGAAGCTGAGAGGTTTCTGAAGCAGTGAATCTCAGCTCTTTCCTAAGCTCCTCAAGATAAGCTCCCATGCCTGTTAATCTGGCGCAGGAGTATTTAAGGATTTTGGTGAAACGTGAATGAATAAGAGACAAGGGGCTGCTTCTTCAGGAGCTCCCTTATCCCCTTAACGTGCCCTGCGCCCACGACAACAAGTATCTTCTTCCCCGGGTTTTCTGAGGAGAGGCGCATTATGTTGCGGGCCATTATCTCGTCTCTCTCTGATATAAGCACCTTGTACAGGGAGGGGTATTTCTGGCTTGCCTCCTCAAGCACAAGCTCTATTACCTTCTGGCCAGGAACCCTTGAAAAGTCTATGCTGCCGTACTTCTCAAGCACCTTCTTCTTGTTGAAAACAGCAGTGGCCATGTCCCGCAGCATCCTGAGCTTTTCTCTCCACGTGAAGTATCTGGAAAACCTCCTGAGCGTTATCTCTATGTCCCTGTCTATCAGGGCAACTCCCAGCTTGTTTTTCTGGGCGAGAAGGTATGCCTCCTTCATCTCGTCCCCGGGGCTGGTTCCCACGATGTTGCCGAGCTTCCGTGACGCCCATCCTGCGATTAGGGCAAAGAGGTAGCCCTGGATGCCGAGCTTTGCGACTGCTGAGAGCGGAATTCCGCGTTTCTCCTCCCTGAGAAGCGCGCTTAAACGCCTTGGATCAAGCTCCAGCGCCACTATGTCCGGCTTCCACTCCCCAACAGCCTTTCTCACCTTCCTGACAGACTCGCTCGCTATGTGGCTTGAGCCTATTATTCTGACGTTGTCCATGCCTGGAGGCTAAGAGGGATGATTATATATGTTTTTGGGGGCAACACATAAATAGCATTAGCAAGAACCCTGGGAAAAATTGGTTTGCAGAAAAGAGCGCACAAAAGAGTTAGCAGGGGTGGTAAGATGAGCGAGAAACCAAAAGGGGTGGTGATAGTTGTCAGCACTGTGCAGCAAGGGGGAAACGGAAACACTCCCTTTCTCTACTACGACCCGACGAAGGGAAGAGGGGAGTGGTATGTGAAGAACGGCGAAGAGCCGCGAAGCATCAGGGAACTTCTTGAGGGAGTCAACGGGGGGCTGGAAAAGATAACTGTGGAGTCAAGGAACAACGGCAAGTTCTCTCTCGGGGGAGAATACCTAATAAGGATTCTGCCTTCCAATGCAGCTGGCGAGTATGCGGAAAAATACGCTGGCGCTCTTCAGGAAGCAGGATTAATGATTGTTGAAGCGAAGTACAAGTAAGGGGCATCAGCCAGTTGCTTTGCTTTCACAGGAAAAGAGAGCCTTTCCCTTACAAAGAATCCCTGTCCTGAAAGTTCTAAACGAAAGATTTTTTAAGCAGTGCGAAAGATTTAAATATGCCTCTTGTTTTAGAATGCCAATAAACGAATAGGGTGGGACAATGATCAAGATGAAGAGAATCACATCAACGTACGACATGAAGGTATTCACTGACGCAGGGGACTACTTCGGCGACGTGGAAGAGGCAATACTCACTCAGAACAAGGTCTTCGGGTGGCGCGTGAGGTCAACGAAGAATTCCTTCCTCAACAAGGTTCTCGGCTCCGCGAAAGGGGTCATTGTCCCGCACCAGCTCGTCAAGAGCATCGGCGACATAATGATAATCTCAAAGGCAGCTGTGCCGAGCTACCACCAGGACGAGGAAGAGGAGGACTAGCTCATAAGCTTTTTTTGCTGAGAACTCCATTTCTTGTTGAAAGTCTTCTACACCCATTTAGTGTAGTTTTCAGTTAACTCAAGTTGTTCTTTGAAGTTCTGCTCTTTGGGCCTTTTAAGCTCTTTGAGTATATTTTCGAGGGGTTTCATTTCGTATAATTTCGAAATGTATCTGTAAGTTTTAGGGGTAGTTTCATTT
>CAYVGP010000052.1:0-7371 GCA_964451135.1 uncultured Methanosarcinales archaeon | reverse complement strand
AGGGGTTCCAGAATACGAAGCAACAGAAGTCAGCTCGCTAGCGTCCCTAAGCGTTGAGGATTCAACAAAAGCCATTTTGGGGGAAACCCCTGATGATGATAAAACGTTCCTGAGCTGGGAAATGCTCTCAAAGCCTGCTGTCCCAGCCCCTCCACCACCACGTGGCTGTTCTGGCTGGGGCGCGCATGCTGTTAAAACAAGCGCAGCCACAGCGAGAATAGCGAACAAAGCAATTGAGTGCTGTTTTTGAGTCATAAGCATCACCAAAGCAGTAGAATGAGGGGTTCTTATTAAAGATTCCCAAGACTTCAACCACGGTTGAAGCGAACAGCCCTCAAAACTTAATTTCAACCTTGTTAAAAAGATTTTTAAACAGCGCAGGCTTTGCTATGAACAGGATTCAAGGGTGGAAAAATGAGCAAGGAAAAAACAGGCATAAAGCTGTACAGGCTTGAGGAGTGCCCCTACTGCAGGAGAGTTGAGGCAAAGCTCAAGGAAAAGGGGATTCCTTTTGAGAAAGTGGACATAGACCCGTATGACAGGAGCGACGTCATAGAGATAAGCGGCCAGCCCTCTGTCCCGGTGATGGTGGACAACGGCAAGGTAATCGCCGGCTCTGACAAGATACTGAGGCATCTTGACGAGGAATACTGAATGTCTGCGACAAATATTCAAAGATTGGCTGAGGAGGCAGAGCGCAGAAAAGGAGAAATAGAGGAGTGGATCCAGGCCAGGATGGGGAAGGTTGACCCCTCCCTGTACGAGAGCTTTGACCTCAGGCATGCTGGATTCAAGGCAGCTGTCGTGGACCCAAACCTTTTCCCAGCAGGATTCAACAACCTGAGCGGGTACTGCAGGGAGCTTGCCTCAAGCCACATGAAAGAGTATCTCTCAAGAAGGTTTCCTGAAAAGAACAAGATACTGCTCGTAGGGGAGCCCTACACCAGAAACAAGTTCTACCTTGAGAACCTGCTCACCCTGAAAACCATTTTTGAGCACGCTGGCTTTGAGTGCAGGGCGGCATCGTTCAGCGAGGAGATAAAGCACGGAAGGGAAGTGTTCATGACAGCGAAAAACCGCCCCCTTGAGGTATTCAGCCCTGAAAGGAAGGGGGAACTGCTGGCAGCAGGCGATTTCGTTCCTGACATAGTAGTTCTCAACACCTCGCTGAAGAAGGAGGTGCCCGAGAAGCTCGCGGGAATCTCCCAGCCAATCATTCCCAACCCCCTCCTCGGCCTTCACCACAGAAAGAAATCAAACCACTTCAGGCACGCGAAAAGGCTGATGGAGGAATTCGCTGAGTTCATGGGCGCGGACCCGTGGCTCCTCTCCGCTTATTACGAGGTTGAGGAAGACGTGGACTTCAAGAACAGAAAGGGGCTTGACAGGATAGCGAAAAAGGTTGACGCCATGCTCGCGGAGATAAGAAAGAAATACGAGGAACACTCGGTGGAGCACAGGCCCTTTGTGTACGTGAAAAACAACTCCGGGGCCCTTGGAAGGTCCATGGTGAGGGTTCATTCAGGAGAAGAGATACTTGGAATGAACAGCCAGGCAAGGAGGAACATGGACGTGGGGGTTGAGGGCGTCAAGGTGAGAAGCGTGCTCATACAGGAAGGCATTCCCACCATAGACAGGTACGACGGAGTCCCGGCAGAGGAGGTCATGATGGTGACAGGAGGCGCCGGGATAGGGGGATTCTTCAGGTACCACAGGAAGAAGGACGAGGAAGGGAACCTCAACACTCCCGGCATGGAGTTCCAGCCCGACATACTCTGCGTGAGGGCGTTCTCAATAGGGGACTACCCCTCAAAGGCGAACGTGAGCAGGCAGGCGATAAAGCTCTTCAAGCTCATGGCAAGCATCCACGCAATAGCAGTGGGGCACGAGATAAGAGAGCTGGAAAACGAATAAGGGGAAAGGCTCACAGAGGCCTCAGCTTGCTAGGGGAGGCAGCCCTTATCAGCGCCCTTGCAAGAACCCTTGTTGAGTCAACCACCGGAAAGTCCGAGTCCCTGAGCGCGAGGGGCAGCTCTGTGCAGGCCAGCACCGCCACGTCTGAGCGCTTGGACAATTCACGCAGAGCCTTTGCAACAATCCCGCCCGCCTTCGGGGATATCCGCGGAGCTGTTGACTTTATCCCGAACACCCTGCTGTATATCGCCTCGTGGATTTCCTCCTGAAGCCTGCTGTCAGGCATCACTGCCTTCAGGCCCTGCTTCTCCAGCGCCCCCTGATAAACCCTGCTGAAGGCAGTTCCCTTGGTGGCAAGCACCCCGACCCTTTCTGCATCAGGAAAGTCCTCTTTTATGTGCCTGACAACCTCCTCAACCATGTTCAGGAGCTTAAGCCCCGGAATCCGCTCGCACCCATTCCTTATGACAGTGAATACGGGCTCTGCGTGCATCGTGTTGCAGGGAATCCCCACGACGCAGCACGAGGAGAGGAACCTCTCAATGATGTCCGCGACAGCGTAGCCCGGATTCTCAGTTGATGCTCCCAGAAGGAACTCTGTCCTGTCAGCTATCTCCCCCGGAAGAGAGGCCACGATAACTGGCAAGTGCTCCTGGTCAGTTGCGGCTTTTGTTTCCCCTGCTATCTTCATTGCGAGGTCAAAGCCCGCAGCAGGACCCACTCCCCCCACGATGCCGATGATTCCTTGCCTGCTCATTTTCTGAACTTGTACCCCTTTCTCAGAAGAAAAACAGCGACTAGGAACACAAGAGCGGCAGAGCCCGCTGTTACTGCGAGGGATATTAAAGGAGAGATGTCGCTTGTTCCCATCATGCTGTACCTGAAGCCGTCAACCATGTAGAACACAGGGTTGAACATCACAACAGACGAGAAGGCAGAGGGAAGCGTCTTGATGCTGTAAAAAACGCCGCCGAGCATTGTCAGGGGGGTGAGGAGGAAGGTGTTGAACATGCCTATCTGGTCGAACTGCTCTGCCCAGAGCCCCACGAGTATTCCCAGGGAAGCGAAGAGGAATGTTGAGGCAGCGTAAAAGCCCAAAGCAAAGAGAGGTCTGTGCATGCTGGGAGCGACAAACAGGGATGTCGCGAGCAGGACTGCAACGCCGCTCACCAGCCCCCGCGCCATCCCGCCGAGAATGTAGCCAAGGGCTATCTCCACGTAGCTCAGGGGCATGACGAGAATGTGCTCAAAGTGGCTTGACCACCGGGAGATGAAAAGGGAAAAGGCTGAGTTGGAAAACGCGTTTGTGACCACGCTCATCATCACAAGGCCGGGGACGAGAAACGCGAGGTATTCCTTGCTGTCCCTTCCTATGACAAAATAGAATATGGTAAGGAATATGAGGGAGGAGACTATGGGGGTGAATATGGGCTCGTTTATGACCTTGAGGAACCTGTGCACCTCCCTCCTGGCAAAGTAGTACAGGCCTACCGGGTTCATTTTTGGCTCCCTCCTGTAAGACGAAGAAAGACGCTTTCAAGGCTCTCGTTAACAATGTCCACCTCAAGCACCCTTGCCCCTGTTTCTTCAACATTTCTTATTATCTCAGCCGCCTTCTTCCTTATGCCCTTGCCTGTCACGCATAAAGTGCCATCCTTCTCTGCAACCCGGAAGCGGTTTCCGGGAATTACTGAGAGGTCCACCCTTTTGTCTGTTCTCAGCTTCAGCGTCTGGTTGCTCAGGTCCTCCATGAGCCTTGTTTTCTTGTCAAAGGCGAGAAGCTTTCCCTCGTGGATTATGCCCACCGTCGTTGCAAGCTTCTCCACCTCCTCTATGTAGTGGGTTGTGAGGAGGATGGTGACTCCCTCGTTGTTGAGAGTTGTGAGCATTTCCCAGAGCTCCCTCCTCAGGTGGACGTCAACCCCTGCTGTGGGCTCGTCAAGTATTAGGAGCTTGGGGCTGTGGATTATCGCCCTCGCAATCATGAGTCGGCGCTTCATGCCCCCGCTCAAAGCCTCTGTGCGCTCCTTCCTCTTTTCCCAGAGCCCGAACTGCCTGAGCATCCTCTCCGTCCTTTTCCTTGACTCGCGCTTCTTTATGCCGTAATAGCCTGCGGTGTAGAAGAGGCACTCCTCAACAGTTAGGAAGCGGTCAAAGTTGAACTCCTGGGGGGCAAGCCCTATGAGCCTCCTTGCGTTCCTGTAGTCATTAACAACGTCGCGGCCGAAGACCTTTACGCTGCCCTGAAAGCGCACCAGCCCTGTTATCGCCTTTATGGTAGTTGTTTTTCCAGCGCCGTTGGGGCCTATGAAGCCGAAAAAGTCCCCCTTCCTTACTTTGAAGCTTATTCCCTTGAGCGCCGCGACGCTGCCGTAGCTCTTCCTCAGGTCCCTTATCTCAATTGCCACCATGCACACAGCAGTTTGCGAGATGCTTATAAAAGTTTGGATTTAAAAAGGGCCTGTTCACAGCTCCATTATCCCTGCGTTTATTCTCTTCATTTCAAGGTGGTGGAGAAGGAGGTACTCGATGCCCTGGTAAATCATAATCATGAATATAGCTGAGAAGATGTAGGGGCGCAGCACTGTGTGCACAGGCGCGTTTTTTTGGTTGAGGCGCTTCCAAGCTGCGTGGAACCCGTGTTTTGAGAAGAACTCCAGAGAGGACATGGCTTTCTGCTTGTCCCGGAAAGTGACTATCTCGTCGTGCAGCGCCCGGTATGCCTGCCTCATCCTCCTCACGTGCCTCACGTCTATTGAGCCCAGGGCGAGGGAGGACTCTGCGAGGATGCTCTCCTTGAGCCTGTGCAGGTATTTCCTGAAGGACTTCTCAGACCAGTTCTTCAGTGCAGAGGAGGCGAGGGAGCAGGTCTTGAGGGACATTGAGACAACCCTTGAGTAGGTGCGCAGCAGCGAGGAGAAGAAGTCAACCTCGTTTGTCAGGCGGCTGTGGATTCTGAGCTCCTTGAAGAGGGATGCGACGAGCTCCAGAAGGGAAACGAGCTTCCTTATCTTTTTCATGAGCCTCTGGTCCGCCTGCATGTGCTCTGAGTTGAGCCTCTCAAAGGACTCCCTGAGCTGCTGGTTGCTTGTGTCAGAGAAGAGCCCTGAGACAGCCTCCGCCATCTGCAAAGATATTTCCCTCTTGCTTTGCAGAATCCTCTCAAAGCCCCTTATGTTCTTCGCCAGCTCCTCCCACAGCTCATGAAGCAATGCCCTCGTGTTCAGGTCATCAATAACGCCCTCAAGGGCCTGAAGCTCTTCCGGGGAAATATCGGGCAGCGCGGCCTCCTGATCAAACGAATCAGGTGAAAATGATTTGTCAGCTTCCTGCATGAAATAAAAACAGAGGGTTTGTTTAAAAATCTTTTTGTTGCATGGCCCGGAAACATGATTTCGCGAAAAAACGGCCAAGATGCCTGCACGGCTATGCGAACCCTGCCAAGAAGCAAGTGAAAAGGGCTGGCAAGAAACAGAGCCGGGACACTTGGGGCCGGAAAGCGAAAACATTAAAAAGAGGAGCGGAACGCCTGTGCGCCAAAAACAATGACGCTGACAACAACGAAGCGGATGACAGCGGCGCTGGCAGTTCTAGCCCTGCTTCTGGTTTTCAGCGCACTCGCAGAGGAATCCCCGGCAGGAGAGGGAGCAGGGGAGGGGCACGGCCAGGAATTTGAGACCTTCCTGTGGATAGCAGTCATACTCGTGTTCGCAAAGCTCTCAAGCCTTGTGGAGAAATGGGGGCAGCCGGCTGTGCTCGGCGAGCTTGTGATGGGCATGGCGATAGGAAACCTTGCCCTCCTCGGCATAAGCGTGTTTGAGCCCATAAAGCAGGACTCAATAATAATGTTTCTCTCAGAGCTAGGAGTTGTTATTCTGCTGTTCCAGATAGGGCTTGAGTCAAACATAGCGGAAATGATGAAGGTTGGCTTGAGGTCAGCGCTTGTGGCAACTGTCGGAGTGGTGCTTCCCTTCTTTCTCGGCACGTGGGTCGTAGGGCCCCTGCTCCTGCCGGGGCTCAGCTTCAACGCCTACCTCTTCCTCGGAGCCACGCTCACAGCAACATCCGTGGGAATAACGGCAAGGGTTTTCAGGGATCTGGGGAAGCTGAACACGAAGGAGGCGAGAATAGTGCTCGGGGCAGCGGTGATTGACGACGTTCTCGGCCTCATAATACTCGCCATAGTCTCAGCCATAGTCACGACAGGAAACGTGAGCATCGGAGGGATAGGAACAATATTCCTGAAGGCGCTGGTCTTCCTCGCTGGCTCAATAGTTCTGGGGCAGCTTTTTGCGCCCAGAATAAGCAGGTGGTTCTCAAGGATACACACAGGCGTGGGGATGAAGTTCACGCTCGCAATATCCTTCGGGCTTGTCTTCGCGTACCTCGCCGACGTCATAGGGCTTGCGCCGATAGTGGGGGCGTTCGCAGCAGGTCTTGTTCTTGACCCCGTGCACTTCAGGCACTTCAAGGAGCCGGAGATAGTTGAGGCGGTGAACGAGGCAATAAAGAAGAGCAGAGTGAAGAACGCAGAAGAAATTAAAAAAGTGATAAGGAAGCACTCGGACAGGCACATAGAGGAGCTGATAGAGCCTGTGAGCATGTTCCTCGTCCCCATATTCTTCGTGGTCACAGGCATAGCAGTGAGGCTTGACACCCTCTTCGACCTCAAGGCGATGGGGATAGCCCTCGCCATAACAGCAGTGGCAGTAATAGGGAAGGTGCTCGCAGGAGCGGTTGCGGGAAAAGTCAAGAAGTCCATCGTGGGCTGGGGCATGGTGCCGAGGGGGGAGGTGGGCCTGATATTCGCAAGCATAGGCAGAACTCTGGGGGTTGTGTCGGACACGGTCTTCTCAATAATCGTCATAGTCGTCATCCTGACAACCCTCGTGACGCCCCCGGTGCTCAACTATTATTTGAAGAAGGGGTAGGTTGTTTCTCTGCCTCTCCTTCAAAACAGCGTCCCAGCAAGCGAGTGATGTGTGTTCTTAGCTATTGGCTCATGTTGGAAGAGGCATTCAGCCCTCCAGTAATTTCATTATTTCATTGCAAAATTGTGTTGCCCTTTTGAAGGATGTTTCAGCTTTTGATTGTTTTATTTCTTCAAGGGTGCCATACTGGAAAATGTTTCTTTTAATCCTTTCTCTGTCAAAAGAAGATATTATCTCATCCGCTTTTGTTGAAGCAAGTTCCAATGCTTCCTCTTTTATAGCATGATAATCCTCAAGCAAACTTTGTTTAAGTTTGTCTCGTGCAAGCACTATTAAAGAATCGGCTGTAACTTTGTGGACTATTCTACTGCCAGTCTTGTAACCCGATTTGTATAAAAAGGCATTAGCAATATAAAACATGGAGTAATAGGCGACAACAATCTCCCACAAATAAGATATCCTGTTTTTATCGGCTTTGTTGCAAGTTATTGTAGAATGTTTTTTAAGGGCCTCCGCCCCTTGTTGT
>CAYVGP010000051.1:0-7374 GCA_964451135.1 uncultured Methanosarcinales archaeon | reverse complement strand
AATGAGCAGTACTGGATGGCCTCTGCTCCTGTGCACCTTGTTGTGGTTGCAGAGCCCCAGCGCGCAAGGCAGTTCTATTATGAGAGGGGCGAGAAGTTTTACTCTGTCCAGAACTGCGCGAATGTTGCTATGAGCATGATGCTCGCTGCGTGGGACCAGGGGCTTGGCACGTGCTGGGTAGGGGCCTTTGACGAGGAAAAGCTGAGGGGTGTTCTCGGAATCCCTGATTACGTGTGGCCCCAGGCAGTCATAACCCTCGGCTACCCTGCGGAAAAGCCCGGCATACCTGACAGGTTCAAGCTCTGGGACATGGTGTTCCTGAACGGCTGGGAGAAGAGAATCGCGAACATCCACCTTGTTATGAGGGAGCCGTCTGTTGTTATGGAAAAGAAGCTGAAGGAAGGGAAGGAGAAAGTGGCTGCCCATGCCAAGAGAATTCTCAAGAAGGTTAAGAAGCGCACGCAGGAAGTGGCAAAAAAAGTGAAGAACAAGAGAAAAAAATAGAAGAAAACTTTAAAGCTACACCCCGCAGCCTCCCGCTGAAGGAGCAGGCGCTGGCTGCGTGCTTGTTTCTCCGAGGCTCTCTCCGCACTCTTCGGGCTTTTGTGAGAACTCATTGCAGAGGGCCTGCTTGTACCCCTCAGGCGTCCTTGCCCCGCTGTACTCCTGCCCTTCCACGAAGACAGTCGGGCTTCCTGAAACCCTCAGAAGCTTGTTTAGGCGGAGTTGTTCCTCTGCGAGCTTGAGCCCCTCCTCATCAAAGCACCTCTTGACTTCTTTTGTGTCTATTCCCAGCTCAGAAGCAACGCCTTCCCAGCACTCGTCAGCGTTCTGGGCGTTGCACTTCTTGTTCATTGCAAGAGCAAAATCAAACCACTTGTCAATGCCGAAGAGCCTCTCCACGCATAGCTCCCTAATGTCCTGCCTCAGCTCAACGACACCGTGCATGGAGCAGTATTTTCCCTCTGAATCAAGGCAGTAGTCCGGACCCCCGCCCCGATAGTTGCTGTATATGACGTAGTGGGGCTTAAACTCTGCCTTGTCCTTGAGGAGTTCGCGGACAGAAGCAAGGGCCTCTTCTGCCTGGTTGCCGAAGGGGCAGTAGCTCATAACAAAGAAGTCCACCTGGGGCTTGTTGTCCCCCGGAGTCAGCCCTATTGCCTCCATGAACTCCTTCTGCTTCTCCTTGTCAACGAAGTGCGAAGCCTTTGTCACTTCGTCCTTGAGCTTCATGAATTCCCCCAAATCCTCAAATGCTGCGGCTATTCGCGGATTGTTCTTCCACTCGTACGACTCGGTGACTTTCTTCTCAAACAGGTACGCAGGAACAAGGCTTATGCCGTAATCCTGAACAAGCCTTTGCCCTTCTTCGCTTGAGATGTCCACGTACCTGTGCTTCGCTCCCTTGAAAATGGCTTCATCTGTTGCAACTATCCTGGAAGTGTCGCAGTTCTTGCAGGTCTCGTCATTCAGCACGATTACCTCAAAGTTGAGGGGGTCCTCGTAAACGCATTCCGCGTCGTCAGTTCCGGGGTTCTTGCATATGCCTATCTTGTCAGGCTTTTCTGTGCAGTCAGAGTCGCTTCCGCACGCAGGGAGGTCCTCGCACCCTGACTTGTCGTCAAGGAAGCTGCACACAGCCCTCATGAATGAGACTGTGTCTCTGGCTCCCCGGTAGGGCTGGCCGTTTATGTACATTGTTGGAGAGGCAGTTGCCCCCGCCTTCTTTGTTTCCTGGATGGATTGCCTGAGCAGCTCCTTTCCCTCTTCTCCCTCGTAGCATGCCTTAAGCGTTTCTATGTCCATCTTGAGGTCGCCTGCGCATGTTTCCCAGTTTCCCGGTATTGCTCTTGCATTCTTGTTCATGCACACAACAAGGTCAAGAAAGGAATCAGGGTGATATTTCTTTGCGCACAGCTGGATTATGTTGCCCTTCACCTCTGACTCGCCGTGCATGGACTTGAAGTTTCCGTCAGATATTTCGTCAGCTATGAAGTTCAGGTCAAAGTTTATCTTGTCCCTGAACTTGTCAAGAACCGGCTTGAAGGAGTTCTCCACCTGTGTTCCGTACGGGCACTGGCTCATAACATAGAAATCCACGTCAACCTTTCCCCCCTGACTCATTTGGGGAGGTTCTTGAGGCGCTTTATTAGAGGAGGCAGCACTCTCGCCTCCTCCTTTCCACAGAAAAGACGCGACTAATCCTGCAACCACTATTCCTATGACCAGAATCAGGAAACCCTTGCTGCTTGTTCGCCTGTGCTTCGCAGCATGATGCTCTTTAACCCTTTTCGGCGCTTTCTTGGCATGCTTTTTTTGGTGATGCGAGGAACGAGCAGCTGAGCGCTCCTCTTTTGCGTTGGTTTCTTTCTTGCGCGAAGAATGCGGTTTCTTGCCCATTTTCGTGTCCCCTCTTCTTTTTGTGCTAGCTCAGTGGTTTGACTATTTGGATTACAAACTATTAACAATTCCAGAGTGCCGCCAAATTGAGCGATTTTCAGGGTTCTAAAAGAAATAACAGAGAAAGCAACGCCTGATAAATACTTTTTGGGACAGTTATGAAACAAGAAATAGAAGAAATAGAAGAAAAAGCATTGGAACGCTAAGCTGCAGCTCCTTTGATCACTGAATATCCTTAATTTCCTTTGCAGCGCCCTCAAAAAACCTTTTCATTTTTTGCATATGACCTTCAGCATTGGCAAGATGCGCAGCAGCTCTTTTAAGATTTTGCTCTTTTAACGCATCCAGAACAGAGAACAACTCATTAACAAAGGCCTGTTGAATATTCTGGCACTCGAGTATGTGATTATTTATGTTTTTAAGTTTCTTGGAAGTTTCTGTAAGATAGTTGTTAACCATCCTAGCAGCATCCGCGGGATTGTTTCCTACCTTTACATAGTTTCGCAAACTTTCAAGACTCGCTCTCATTTTTAACAACCTCCTTTCCAAACAATGCGGAACAGCGAACAGGGGAATTGGTTGTTTATATTTGTTTTTGTTTTGCTGAATGCTTGCCAGAAAGCAGGATGATGGCTGAATCAGGGGTTTCAGCCCCTCTGAAAAGGAATTGGAAAAAAGCATACTCTAATATATAAATCAGTATACTCATTTTAAAGATGAGAAAAGTTTAAATATCAGGCGTTAAATAAAATAGAAGTAACGTTTTGAGTTTGGCGGAACTCAAAAGCGTTTGGCGCGTTTAAAGGATTTGGCGGTCCTTAAAACGTGTTTGGCGAATAAGTTTTATGCGAATTTTGGCGAATTCTAGGTAGAGATATGGCTGGACATATATTTAAATATTTCGCTAGTCCAGAATATGTTTCAAATCCAGGCTGTCTCTACTGTTTAAATGAAAAATCAATTTTGCCCGCGTACGAGGGGGACAAAAGGAAGGAGGGGAGAAGCAAAATGGATTTTGTTGTAGAAAACGCATTGAAAACCAGTGAAGAGGGGGGTTTGGCAACACCTGCTGTGAACCAGGCGAACATCAAGGTGATAGGCGCTGGAGGGGCAGGCAACAACATGGTTGACTGGCTCTACAAGAAGGGAGTCAAGGGCGCGGAGATTATCGCCTGCAACACCGACCAGCAGCACCTTTCCATCATAGAAGCTGACAAGAAGTTTCTCATTGGAAAAGATGTCACCAAGGGGCTTGGATGCGGGGGATACCCTGAGAAAGGGGCAGAAGCGGCCCAGGAAAGCCTTCAGGAGATTAAGGAAGCACTCAAGGGAGCTGACATGGTCTTTGTGTGCGCTGGCATGGGCGGAGGAACAGGAACCGGCTCAGCCCCTGTCATTGCAAGCGTTGCACGAGACACCAAGGCAATAGTTATCGGCACAGTCACAATGCCCTTCAAGATTGAGAGGGCAAGGGTTGACAAGGCAGAGTTCGGCCTGCAAAACCTGAGGAAGTACGCTGACACAGTCATTGTCATTGACAACAACAGGCTCGTGGAGATAGCGGGAAACCTGCCCATCCAGCAGGCATTTGCTGTGGCAAACGAGCTTATTGCAACAATGATAAAGGGAATAGTGGAAACAATAGCTGTTCCCAGCCTTGTGAACCTGGATTACGCAGATGTAAAGACCATAATGACCAATGGAGGAGTTGCAGCGATAGGCGTGGGCGCCTCAGATACAGAGAACAGGGTTGAGGAGGCAGTGAAAGGGGCACTCTCAAACCCCCTGCTCGACATAAACTACGAGGGAGCAACCGGAGCGCTGATACACGTTACAGGAGGAACAGACATGACTCTTGAAGACATCAACCGCATTGGAGAGCTGGTTACAGCAAGCCTTGACAGCGACGCAAACGTTATCTGGGGCGCGCGCGTTTCAGACGAGATGAAGGGCAAGATAACAGTGATGACAATAATAACAGGAGTCAAGAGCCCGTGGATACTCGGAAAGGAAGAGAGGTACGCGGCAAAGGCCTCGCCTACAAGGGATTACGAGGTTGAGGAGCTGGAGGACGAGCTCGGAATAGAGATCATTCAATGATCAAAGACACCCCTCGGTCTTTGTGCAGTGCGTTTTCTGCCTTGGGAGATACCGACCCCCCAACGAAGTACCAAGGCACCCCCGCCCCCGGGGTCAATGGGGGTTTATTTTTTTCACTGCGCAAGGCAATCACGCTCGTTTCTGCCTCTACGCTATCACCCCCCAACGTATAACGTAGAGGCATTTTTTCTTTTTTTCTTCCCCTTTTCTCAGAGAGCATTCATACGATGGGGTTGCTTGCGCAGAAGGAAAAAAGTTCCTGCAACCAGCCAAAAGATTATTAAACAAGCTTGAAGCAAAAAGCTTTTATGACGCTGTACCTGATAGGTATCGGGCTGTGCGATGAGAAGGACATAAGCCTGAAGGGGCTTGAGGCAGTTAAGAAATGCGAAAGGGTTTACCTTGAGAGCTACACCTCCCTGCTCGCAGTTCCCAAAGCAAGGCTGGAAAAGTTTTACAAAAAGAAAATAACAGAAGCAGACAGGGAAGTTGTCGAGAAAAAAGCTGAGGAAACCGTCCTGAAGGAAGCTAAAAAAAGCGATGTCGCGTTTCTCGTCATAGGGGACCCATTCTCAGCAACCACCCACCTGGACCTTGTCATGAGGGCGAAGAAAAAGAGGGTAAGGGTTGAGATAATACACAACGCCTCAATACTCAACGCAGTCGGGGAGATAGGGCTTGAGCTGTACAAGTACGGCAAGACAACATCCGTGCCTTTCCCGGAGCAGGGCTTCAGGCCTGAGACTCCCTACAATGTCATAAAGGAAAACAAGAAGCTGGGGCTCCACACCCTTGTTCTTCTTGATTTGAGGCCGAATGAGGGAAGGTTCATGTCAGTGGCTGAGGCTCTTGCGTATCTGACAAGCATTGAGGGAAAGAGGCAGGAAAAGGTGCTGACGCCTGACACAAAGGTGGTCGGGTGCGCAAGGATAGGCTGCCCTGGCTCAAGGGTGTGGTGGGGCCCTGCAAAGAAAGTCATCAAAAAGAGCTTCGGAAGGCCGCCCCACTGCCTCATAGTGCCGGGGAAGCTGCACTTCATGGAAGAAGAGGCGCTGGAGAGGTTTTCTTAATCAGCTTCCACCCGCTCATGAAGCCTTCTCACGTACCTGAGCTGCCAGCTTATCGGCGTGATTCTTGTGAGAAATGCGAGAAACCTGTTTTTTAAACCAGGAATGCAGAGCTTCCTCCCCTTAAACATTGCTTCCACCCCTTCGTGCGCAACTCTTTCCGCAGGCATCGGCTTTGAGAAGAGCCTTGTTCCCGGAATCCCTGCGTTGTCCTTGAATGACGTGGATGTTGCCCCAGGGCAAAGAGCAGTCACGCTCACTCCTGTTCCCCTGAGTTCCTCAGCCAGAGCAAGGGAAAAAGAAAGCACGTAGGACTTTGTCGCGTAATAAACAGCCATGAACGGACCTGGCTGGAATGCTGCTGATGATGAAACATTCAGCACAAAGCCGCGCCTATTCTTGAGCATGTCCTTAATAAAGAGGCGGGTGAGCTGTGTAAGCGCAGACACGTTCAGCTCAATCATCCTGTTTATTGACTCCAAGTCAGAGTCCCAGAAAGCCCCGAAAAGCCCTGCTCCGGCATTGTTCACCAGCACCTCCACTTCAACGCCCCTTTTTGTGAGCTGGGAGTGTATCTTTTGAGCAGAGCTTTCATCAGCCAGGTCTGCTGAGATTGCGACAACATCTGCCGCTTCCTTGGCGGAGAGCTCGTCTTTTGCTATTTTCAGCCGCTCCCTGCTTCTCCCGACAATAACTATGTCATACCCCCTCCCCGCGAGGATTCTGGCAATCTCAAGCCCTATCCCGCTGGAAGCCCCTGTAATTAAAGCGTAAGCCATGGGCTGGGGAAAGGGCCGGCTGTTATATGTGTTGCGTCCCGAGAAAGGGCTGCAACCAACACATCCTAGCGATAGATTTAAAATACAAATAACCACTTCCTTGGCACAGAGCAAAAAAAGAGCTGTGCGGCGCAGCAGCCAACTGGTGACGCCTACTTCGCAGCAAAAGCGAGTGAAAAAAGCAGGTGAAGCATAAATCTTCACGAGGAAAAAACAGCCCTGTGGTGTAGCGGCCAATCACCACAACCTTTTTAAGAAAAACGTTGATGAAAAACAAGTGCGGCGCAAAGCCACACACAAACACACAACAAACACAAACAAACCCCCAACAAAAAAAACCAATCAAACAGCCCTGTGGTGTAGCGGCCAATCATCCAGCCCTTTGGTCCGGCCTGCGCCGGAAAGAAAGGCTGGGACCCCGGTTCGAATCCGGGCAGGGCTATACATCCCTGAGATTCCCCGACCTTTGCGCGCATCAGCTTTTTTGTTCGGGCCCGGCCCAGCCCTGCGCTGTCTTAATTCCAACTCTTGCGAGAGATATAAGAAAAAGAGGAGCTTACAGCTCTTTCTCGTGCCTGTATCGCTTCAGAAGGGCGTGCATTTTTCCAAGCTTCGCTGCGTACTCGTCAAGACGTTCAACAGGAAAGGATGAGTGCGCTGTAACAGTAAAACTCGGGGAGTGCGTGTTTTCCAGCGCGCCTGCGTTATACGCATATGCATTGACCAGGAAGGATGCTATGCCCGAGGGCTTCACTGTTTCCTGTTTGAGTTCAGCAACAAGCCCTGTTTCTTTGTCCCCGTTGACTGAGCCGTTAAGCATGGCGGAGTATTCAAACCATATGAATTCTCGTCCCTGCTTCACAGAGAACTCCACACAGAGTTCTGCAGGGGGCTGGTCTATGGCGTAGAAAGACCTCAGTGTTTGGGGAGTTATGAAGCTGGCAGGGCTGTAGACGCTTTCCAAAAGCCTGGCATTTATCCCTGCTTTTCCAAGAAAGTTTGTGAAGTATTCCTTGGCCTTTGATTCC
>CAYVGP010000050.1:0-7407 GCA_964451135.1 uncultured Methanosarcinales archaeon | reverse complement strand
TGACGAAGATGTGTTTCCCGAGATTCTGAAGAGGCACGCAGAGGAGAAGAACAGTCAGATAGAGAAAATCTACTCAGGAAAGGCAATTCCTTGCGAGAAGGTGCTTGAGGAATACTCTGCTCTGGCAACGAGGCTGAAGCCCTATGTTGCGGACACATCCCTGCTCCTCAACGCTGCAATAGAAGAGGGGCTGAGCGTGCTGTTTGAGGGGGCGCAGGGAACTCTCCTTGACATAGACCACGGCACATACCCCTTTGTCACGTCCTCAAACTCCACTGTCGGTGGCCTGATAACCGGCTCAGGAGTCCCCCCGTTCGCAATAGAGAAGATTGTAGGGGTCTCAAAGGCCTACACCACGAGAGTCGGGAGCGGCCCCTTCCCCACAGAGCTTAAGGGGGAGAAGGGTGACGCGATAAGGGACAAGGGAAGGGAGTACGGCGCCACAACAGGAAGGCCGAGGAGGTGCGGGTGGCTGGACGCAGTAATGCTGAGGCACTCCGCGAGGATAAACGGCATCACTGACATTGCCCTGACAAAGCTTGACGTTCTCGACCATATGAAATCTGTGAAGATATGCGTTGCCTATGAGTGCATGGGAGAAAGGCTTGAGAGCTTCCCTGCAAAGCTCTCCCTGCTTGAGGAATGCAGGCCTGTTTACGAGGAGCTTCCGGGCTGGGGCCAGGACACAAGCAGCATCACAGCATACAAGGACCTGCCGGAGAACGCAAGGGCGTACATAAAGAGGATAGAGGAGCTAATCAATGTGCCTGTTTCCCTTGTGAGCGTCGGCCCTGCCAGAAGGCAGACAATCATTGTAAGGGATCTTTGAGGCCTGTCCTTTTTCACTGCTTTTGAGGTAATTTCCGAAACTATTATTAAACAGGCTTTGCCTCTCTCCCGCATGATTTGCATCTTGGCTCTGCTCGTGTCAGGCATGCTTGGTGTTTTCAGCGCGAGCCACCGCAGGATAGCGAAAGAGGCTCTTGACTGCGTGTTCAGGAGATTAACCCTGAGGAAATGCGAAAGCAGGCTTGACGAGCGCATAAAGAGCAGGGTTTCCGGAGTTCTTTTCCGAAAAAACCGCCGCATTGCAAGAATAGTCTTCAGGCACTTTGAGATTATATCCTGGGCCTTCACCATTCTCCTTGTCGTGAGCCTTGCTTACCTCGGCTTCGGCTTTTACAACTATGTGAAGTACGGGAACTGCAACGGGCCTGCTAATTCAGGCGCCTTCTGCATATTTGACCCTGCTGGGAAGAACTCCCAGTACTCAGGGATTGACATAGACTACAACGCCCCGTACGCGACTCCAATGCCTGAGGGGAGGCCTTCCTTGGGCAGCAAGAATGCTAAAGTGACCGTGATAGAGTTCGCGTGCTTCAAGTGCCCCTACTCAAAAAAGGCAGTTCCGATCGTGAAGGACATTCTTTCAGAGTTTGAAGGGGATGTCAGGGTTGTGTTCAGGACTTTTCCCCTTGACATACACCCCCTCTCCTTTGAGAGCGCTGAAGCGGCTTACTGCGCTGGCGAGAAGGGAAAGTTCTGGGAGTTCCACGACGCAGCGTTCTCAAAGCAGGATGAAGTCAACACAAGGGACGATCTGCTCTCAATCGCCTCAGAAATAGGCATTAATGCCGAAGAGTTCAGGAAGTGCCTTGAGGAGGACCGCTACAGGGAGAAGGTTCTTGAGGACTTCAGGGCAGGAATAGCTGCAGGGGTTTTCGGCACGCCCACCTTCTTTCTGGGTGATGAGAAGATAGTCGGGCCCAAGAAGGAGAAGCTTGAGAAGGAAATAAGAAAAGCACTGGAGGCAGGGTGATGGGTTTCAGGCCTGAAAAGATAAGGCGGGATTTCCCGGTACTTGAAACAGAGCACAAGGGAATGCCGTTGGTGTACCTTGACTCTGCCTGCGTGTCCCTCAAGCCCGCGCAGGTGCTTGATGCAATGAGGGCTTACTACGAGGAGTTCACTGCGTGCGCGGGCAGAAGCATGCACCGCCTTGCCTCGAGAGTCACGGAAGAGGTGCATGATGCAAGGAGGTCTGTTGCCAGGCTGATAAGCGCAAAAAAGCCCGAGAACGTGATATTCACGAGGAACACGACTGAGGGGATAAACCTTGTCGCAAACTCGCTGGGGCTTGAAAAGGGGGACGAGGTGCTCTCGTCTGACAAGGAGCACAACTCCAACCTCGTGCCGTGGCTTAAGCTGGGGGAAACAAAAGGAGTCAGGCACAAGACGTTTCCCTTCGGCGACATTGACGCATTTGAGGAAGCAATAACAAAAAACACCCGCCTTGTTTCTGTCGTTCATTCAAGCAACCTTGACGGCACAACACAGGACATCAGGAAAATAACCAAGATTGCGCACGACTACAACGGCATGGTCCTTGTTGACGCTGCGCAGAGCGCGCCCCACAAGGAAATAAACGTGAAAAGGCTCGGGGCGGACTTTCTCGCTTTCTCTGGCCACAAGATGCTGGGGCCGAGCGGCACCGGGGTGCTGTACGGCACTGCTGATGCGCTTGAGTCGCTCTCCCCCTTCATTGTTGGAGGGGACACAGTCAAGAACACGTGGTACGGCAAGGTCTTGTACGAGGACATTCCTGAAAGGTTTGAGGCAGGGCTCCAGGACTACGCAGGAATCATAGGCCTTGGGAGGGCTGCCGAGTACCTCAGGAGAATCATAGGGGACGTGGAGAGGCACGAGGTCAGGCTGAACAGCATCATAACAGAGAGGCTCATGAATCTTGAGGGTGTTGAGATTCTCGGCCCAGCCGAGCCCTCATTAAGAGGGGGGATTGTGAGCTTCACCCCCTCAGGCATTGACATACACTCCCTGGCGCTGATGCTCAGCGAGTCAAGAAACGTAATGATACGGTCAGGGGCCCACTGCGTCCACAGCTGGTTCAACGCAAGGAACATAAAGGGGAGCGACAGGGCTTCAATCTACGTCTACAACACAGAGGAAGACGCTGAGATATTCTGCGAAGAGCTGCAAAGCATTCTGGAAGGCTTCAGGTAGTGCGGTTTTTCTGCGAAAAGCATTTTTCAAATAATTTAAGTTATATAACTAATTTAACTTATAAAAATTAACTAACTTATTTTACTTAAATTATAGAAACCTTTTTATACCTGAAGCTCTCAGGAACAGTTGGCTGATGGGAAGAATAAACATAGAGCTGAGCGAGGAGCTGCACAGAAGGATAAAATCCGAGGCAGCCCTCAGGAACGAAAGGCTGTCTGACGCTATTTCTCGCGCCATTGCCCTCCGGATTCAGAAAGAGGGCTACAGCGGGATGATAGTGTGCAGGCCAAAAAAGAGCAGGAGGAAGAATGGGACGCGTAAACATAGAAATAGATGACGAGCTGCACAGGGCAATGAAGGCGATATGCGCCCTGAAGGGAATGGGCATAAAGGAATTCGTCGAGCTATCCCTTAGGGACTTCCTTTCAAGCAAAAAAAGAGGTGCGTGAATGCTTTTCGGAAAGAGCAGGCCTGACAGCTACGAGGTGGTTCAGGAAGGGGAAGAGAACGTCATGAGGATAAACTGCGAAAACGTTGACTACACCCCCTCCCTTGAGGACGACCCCCAGGCAATGCAGCGCACAGTTGACAAGCTTGTGGAGTCAGGCAACGTCACCAAGATAGTGCTGTACCAGAAGCGCGACTACGAGTACGACTACAGCCAGACCATGCTCCTTCTTGAAATAGCAAACCTGTACAAGAAGTTCGCAAAGCAGAAGGACATGTTCTCCTACAGGGCGCTGTTGTTTGACAGGAGCTGCGCTGCCCTGGCAAACGAGTGGTACACAGAGGTGCAGAGAATCCTGCACGACCTTCTCAGAAGCGACCCCCTCGGGGCATACGTGTAGGTTTCAAGGCTGATAAGGAGGGAGCTGATAAGGGCTGAGAAGACCGCTGACAGCGTCCAGAAGGAGTGCATACGCAGGTTTATCTCCCTCCTCAAGTATCTGCAGACTGAGATCGGGAACACCAAGCTCGTGAGGATGGCGAAGCCCTTCCTTGCGGGGTACAAGCTGGGCGACAGGGAGATTTACAGGAAGTTCTTCACCCCCACAATAAAGCCGGACTTCATGTTCACAAAGCTGATGGCGATGTACCCCCCCGACGGCGAGGAGCTTGACAACTACACGCTGGATGATGACACCGAAGTCACGATTTTCAGGCTTCCGGAGAGCGTCAAGACACTCTACCACATGATTCCCCCGGAGTTCAAGCTTGAGGAGGAGAAGTACGAGCTTCTTGACATCGCAAGGAGAATAATGGCGGAGCACAAGCCGAGGAAGTCGGAGTTCGTTGACCCGCAGAGGATGAGGCAGATATTCTACAACGTGGGGCACGACCTCATTGAGGAGCTCGCCAACTACCGCAACATAAAGCTGAGGGCCAGGGAGATAGACAAGCTCACGGAGATACTTGTTCGCTACACAGTGGGCTTCGGCCTCATAGAGGTTCTTTTGCAGGACGAGAAGATACAGGACATATCCATCAACAGCCCAATGGGGCAGATACCGATGTTCATAGTTCACTCTGACTTTGACGACTGCTACACCAACATAATACCCACAACCACAGAGGCAGAGAGCTGGGCATCAAAGCTCAGGATGATATCAGGCAGGCCGCTGGACGAGGCCAACCCCATTCTTGACACAGAGCTTGAGCTTCCGGGGGCGAGCACGAGAGTGGCGGCCATAACCCAGCCCCTTGACCCCACAGGCATAGCCTTCTCATTCAGGAGGCACAGGGACAAGCCGTGGACCCTGCCCCTGTTCATAAACAACAAGATGCTCACCCCCACAGCAGCAGGCCTCATAAGCTTCCTCATAGACGGCACGCGCTCGATGCTGATAGCAGGAACAAGGAGCAGCGGGAAGTCCAGCCTTTTGTCAAGCTTTCTTGTTGAGATAATGAGGAGGTACAGGATAATAACCATTGAGGACACGCTTGAGCTCCCGACAAACTCCCTGAGGAAGCTCGGCTTCAACATACAGCCGATGAAGGTCGCCTCTGCGCTGTCAAAGGGAACATCCGAGCTTACGGCATCTGACGGAATAAGGGCGACGCTCAGGCTCGGGGACTCCTCCCTCATAATAGGGGAGGTGAGGAGCGAGGAGGCAATTGCCCTGTACGAGGCGATGAGGGTCGGCGCAGCCGCAAACGTTGTTGCAGGAACCATCCACGGCGACTCCCCCTACGGGGTGTTTGACAGGGTGGTCAACGACATAGGAGTCCCCAAGACCAGCTTCAAGGCAACTGACGTGATAATAGTTGCAAACCCGATCAAGAGCGCTGACGGGCTGCACAGGTACAGGAGAGTGACGCAGATAACAGAGGTGGGCAAGAGCTGGACAAACGACCCGCATCTCGAGGGCGGCTTTCTTGACCTCATGAAGTACGACGCAAAGTCAGACACCCTTGACGCAACAGACGGCCTCAACAACGGCGAGTCGGAGGTGCTAAAGACAATTGCGGGGAACATCAAGGAATTTGCAGGGAACTGGGACGCTGTGTGGGACAACATCATGCTGCGGGCGAAGATGAAGAAGGCCCAGGTTGACATAGCCAACAAGCTCAAGAGGCCCGAGCTTCTTGAGGCGCCCTTCACAATTGCCTGCAACGACCGCTACCACATGATTGCGGACGACGTGAGGCAGGAGATTGGCTCCATAGAGCCGAAGAGGGTTTTTTACGAGTGGAACGAGTGGCTGAAGAAGGCTGTGAAGAAGAGAATCCAGGAGGGCTCGGGAGAAGAATGAACCCGGCTGAATACCAGGATGTCGTGGCCTCGTTCAAGGAGAAGCTCCAGCAGCAGCTCAAAATACCTGTGCCTGACAGGGTTGAGGAGCTCAGAACCAAGGAATACGAGTCTTTCAGGAAGGAGTACCTTCCGAAGAAGCTCAACCTTTATGAGAAGCTGTGCAACTCCTCCGAGAAGATACTGCGGATAAGGCCTGACAAGAAGAAAGAGAAAGAGATAGAGGAGGCAATAGGGGTGTGCCACCTCCGCGTCACCCCCGCAGGGGTTGTTTCCTTTGCTGTTCTTGTTCCATTGGTGGTGGTGCTCCTGGGCTCTCTCCTGAGCTTCATAGCTTTCCAGTCCTTCTTTTTTGTTGCATTCTTCCTTATTCTCGGGCTTCTTTCCATCACTCCACTGATAAGGCTCCCCGAGTTTCTCGCAAACCAGTGGCGCCTCAAGGCAAGCAACCAGATGGTTGTGAGCATCTTTTACATAGTCACTTTCATGAGGCACACCAGCAACCTTGAGAACGCCCTCAAGTTCGCCTCTGAGCACATAACAGGGCCCCTGGCTTTGGACCTTAGGAAGGTGCTGTGGGACGTGGAGACAGAGAAGTACGACACTGTCAAGGAGTCTCTTGACATGTACTTGGAGAGCTGGCGAAAGTGGAACATTGAGTACGTTGAGAGCATGCACCTCATTGAGAGCAGCCTTTACGAATCCTCAGAGGACAGGCGTCTGAGCCTTCTTGACAAGGCCCTTGACGTCATGCTCACTGAGACATACGAGAGGATGCTTCACTACGCCCAGAACCTCAAGAGCCCGATAACAATGCTCCACATGCTTGGCATAATAATGCCGATACTCGGCTTGGTCATACTCCCCTTGGTTGTCAGCTTCATGGAGGGGATAAGCTGGTACCACATAGCGGTGTTGTACAACCTCGCCCTCCCGATAAGCGTTTACTACCTCGGCAAGAACATACTCGCAAAAAGGCCCACCGGCTACGGGGACGTTGACATCTCGCAGTACATTCCCGAAGTGAAGAAGTACAGGAACATAATAATTCGCGTGGGGCGCTCGGAAATAAAGATTTCCCCCCTTGTTGTGAGCATATTCATTTTCCTTGTCCTCTTCTTTCTGGGCATATCCCCCCTGCTCCTGAGGATGGTAGGTGTTGAGGAGATTCCCATGGGAGGGGACAACTTCAAGTTTTTGGGCTACAGGATTTCCAAGAGCACAGGGGAGCCCATAGGGCCCTTCGGGATAGGCGCCTCAATAATGAGCCTTTTCGTTCCCCTCGCATTCTCTCTCAGCATCGGAATCTATTTCAGGCTGCGCTCAAAGAACGTCATAAAGATTCGCGAAAAGTCAAAGAAGCTTGAGAACGAGTTCGCTTCAGGGCTTTTCCAGCTTGGGAACAGGCTGGGGGACGGCCTGCCTCCTGAGATAGCATTCGGCAGGGTGGCTGACGTGATGCAGGGAACCCTGACAGGGGACTTCTTCTCCCAGGTTGATATGCGGATAAGGAAGCAGGGCATGAGCGTGAAGCAGGCCATCTTTGATGAGCAGCACGGAGTGCTGAAGAGTTTCCCCAGCAACCTCATAGAGAGTTCCATGAAGGTTCTTATCCAGAGCGCGAAGAAGGG
>CAYVGP010000049.1:0-7452 GCA_964451135.1 uncultured Methanosarcinales archaeon | reverse complement strand
CCATGATAAACGGCTTTGTCACAGGGGCAGAGCCGCGCCTTGACGCAGAGTTCCCGCAATGCACAGGCGGGCTCTTCATAGCGGAGAAAAAGGGCTACATGACAGGGAAGACGCAGCACTCAACAAGGCCGGAGGACGCTAACTCCGTCGTCACAATCTACACCGCAAAGCTCCAAAAGCTCAGGCCGAGCTTCAGGGTGCTTGAAAGAAGGGGCTCATCCTTGGAGGCGAGGGAGCTAAGAAAGGACGAGTCAGCCCTCATAACAATAACAAACGACGCAGCAGGGTTTGAGGAGGTTGCATTCATCCCGGCAGACAACCCGATGTTTGCGGACATTGAGCTTCCGCTTTTCCCCATGACCTACAACGTTTCTGTCAGGATACTCAGGAACAACTCAGTGGTGGGAGGGGCGGAATACTCTTGGTCTGCGGACCCCGAGAAGCTCGCAAATGCCCAGACAGCCCTCTTCTTCGGCATATCATTCCCCTCAAAAATCACTGACCCTGAGAGCCCTGAGTGGAAGTTCGTTATGAGGGAATCCCGGAAGCACAAGGTGAACCTGATATGAGGAAAGCCCTTTCAGCGTGGATGCTTGCACTCGCATTCGCCCTCTTATCAGTGGCTGCCTCTGCCCTGCAGATAACCCACGACCCGTCCTCCGACGTCTCAGCAACAGAAACAACCGCAACAGTAACTTGGCTCACCGACGAGCCGTCAAACAGCACTGTTCTTTACGGCGCAGGAGCAGAGCTCAACCAAAGCGCTTCCTCCCCGCAAAAAACAACAACACACTCAGTAACACTCAACAACCTCCTTCCAGGCCAGGAATATTCCTACAAGATAATCTCAAACGCAACAGAGGCAGGACCCTACACCTTCACAACCCCCTACCAGAACTCCTCATTCCTCGCCCTGAACCCCCTCCCCAGACTAACAAACAAGGCCCGGATAGTTGTGAGCGGCACGGCTGTGCCAAGGTCAAGGATTCTTATCTACGTGAACAGGGAACTCAACCCCTCGCCGAGAATAGACCGGAAGCTGGGCTCAAACGCCTCATTCTCCTTCAGGGTGAACCTTGACTCAACATACACCCATAACTCAACAACTGGCTGGAACGAGATAACAGTGACAGCAATATCTCCTGACAGGAAAAGAGACACTAAGAGGGCGGTTGTTGTGCTTGACGTTTCACCACCCCTCCTTGTTGTTTCAGACATCCCCTCTGTGCTCACAAAGGCAATGGCCCAGAGCTTCGCAATAACAGGAGTGACAGAGCCGGGCGCAGAGCTCACAGTCCAGCTCAACAACGACACCCCTGCGCTTGTGGATGTCGGCGAGAACGGCACATTCGCGTTTTCCGCTTCCCTCTCAAGGCGCAAGAAGGTTTCAATAAGGGTGGCTGCCGTTGATTCCGCAAACAACTCTGTTGTTTACGAAAAAGAGGTCAAGGTTGACGACACAGTGCCGCAGATAAGGCTTCAGGAAATACCCAGCGTGGTGCACTTCAAGATACTCAGGATAGAGGGCGAGACAGAGCCCTTTGCCAAGATAACGGCAACCAACATGGGCGAGTACGCGAAGGTTGACCAGTTCAGGGCGGCGTACGGAAACGGCACCCGCCTGTCTCTCCTGCTTGACCCTGCGGGCCTCCTGTTCGGCAAGACAACAGAGGCAACAGCCGACGCGGACGGAAAGTTCTCAATACTCGTCAACCTCATGAGGGGAGTCGGCAACAAGCCGGGGGAGAACCACATCTGGTTCAACGTGTCCGACGAGGCAGGGAACTACGACGACTCGCTGATTCAGGCCATAAGGTACCAGCCGGACTGCTCTGTGTGGGAGATAGGCGAGATGAGGACTTACCCCTTGTCAATATTCTCAAACTACTGGAACAGCGGGGACGTCACAGGAGGGGTCTACTTCACCCTGCACTACCGGGGGCGCGAAAAGCCCACGCAAGTCACGGTGACCCCGAGGCTTGAGAGGGTTGGAGACCAGGGGCTTGTTCAGGGAATCATAAACGAGGAGGCGCAAAACCTAGGGAGAGACATCACGAACAGGTACCCTGTGAGGCCGGGTTCCCCCAAGGTGAGCCCGTACGATGAAAAAACAGGCACGGTCTTTGTTTACTTCCCCCTGATAATAGGCAGGAACAACCAGAAGCCCAGCGACATGCCCGACCAGCTCCAGGTCCGCCTGCAGGTGAATGTCCAGTACTCTGTTGAGGGGGAGTCAGTCATGAGAAGGGACAGGAACTACGTTCCTGAAACAGCGGAGCCCTGCCAGCTCTACCCCCTTGTTTCCTTTGACGTTCAGAAGCCGGTGTTCCTCACAAAGTGGCTCTCCCCCAAGACGATAAACAAGACAATAGACTTCCTTGAGACTGCAATTGATGTGACCTCAAAGGCGCAGAGCGTTGTGAGAGCATTTACTTACGGAGCGACGGGGGCGTGCGGGCTTCTCTACTTCGCCAACGCAGTGGGCCTCTCAAAAGCGAAAGACTCCTGCCCCAAAACAACCTACTGGGTCTGCGACAGGGTGATGTGCCCAGACGTGCCTGAAAAGGACCCGGGAAAAGATTTCTCCGTGAGGGGCAAAAACACGTTCCAAAGAACGCTTGAGGAGGACGGCAACAGAAAAAAGACGCAGACGCTCAGGCTGTTCAAAAAAGAACAGAGCACGGATATTCAAAGGGAGCTCACATCAAGGGACGACTGGATTAAGTACAACGACGCTCTGAGGGACGAGCCGGACTGCAAAACAGTGGTGATTGAGAAAATAGTTGAGAACCTTGTTTCAAGCAAGGGAGACCTCAAAGTCACAGAGGCAAAGAACGTTCAGCTGAATGTGAAGTGCGTGAACCTGACTTACGAGGAGCTTGTCAAGACCACTAGCAACAACAGGCTCACTTCCGAATCCCAGCAGCTTCTCAGGGATGTTACGCCCTCCCGCCCATACGACCCGGACTGCCCCCAGTTTGACAGGTCCAAATGCCTGGCGCAGGGTGTCTACGGGGTGAGCCCGGCTGACGACTTCATCTACAGCCTTGAGTGCGGCTGCCTTCCAGCGCTTGACTCCCACCTCAGGGGTTTCGTGCAGGTTCTCGGAGGCATGAAGAAGTGCATGCAGCAGGCCTACATAGGGGAGATTTACGGCGGGGCGTGCGAAAGGCTTCTCGCCCAGTTCGTGTGCAACTTCGCTGAGCAGGCAATAAGGGCCGCAGTGCCTTCCCTGAGAACAACATCCAGGTTCTACCCCAAAAAGGGCGAGAGGAAGAACTTTGACAAGAACGAGGTTGCCAAAACGCGGAAGAACATTGAGAAAAGGTACTCGGGCATACTTGACAAGAGGCTGGGGCTGAGCAGGGACAGCCTTGCCAACTCCTTCTGCGTGGCAGCAATAACGTCAGACTGGACGATGCTTGAGGCAGCCCTTGACACATTCATTGAGGCAACCCCCACAAAGCCGATGTACACCTTCTCGGCAGAGTCAAGGCCATTCGGCTTTGACCCCACAACAGGGATGATGACTATTGCCTACAACATCTACGCGGGCATAGTCCCCACAGCAGACATAAGGGTGAGGGCATGGCTTGAGTGCGACTTCAACAGGCCGGGAGCAGAGTTCTGCGGCAAGGGAGCTGAGCCCTTGCCCGTGTCCCAGCTCAACTTCCAGCTGGGAAAGGGAGACCCCTTGTTTGACAGGAACATAATTGAGGTTGTTCCGCAGTCAAAGTACTGGTACAACACGCTGAAGGTTGAGGTTGAGTACACCCTCTCAACAGGAGCGAAAAAAGAGACAATAATCAAGCCGATAAAGAGGTACGGAACAATAGCTGCCGAGTGCTCCTTTGACTTCAACAAGGGATTCAGGTGCTTCAGCCCCTTCGGAACCACTCTCGGCATAGTGAGGCTTTACCCTGACTCTTCTCTATCGCCGAAAGGCGTGACCTACTACCCGGAGAACACCATCACCTACAAGGCGGTTATTGACAACGAGGCAGGGGAGGACTTCCTCCTCAAATTCACTCTCAGCGGCTCTGACACAACAGGAACCCCTTGGAACTTTGAAACGCCTGTTCTCATAAAAGGTGGAGACGAGGAGAAGCAGACCTACGTCCTTCCCCTGCACAAGTTCGGCACTGCAAAGGCACCGGGAACAACAGTTAAGGAGTACTACAACGACATTGTTTTTGAGCCTCCCTTGCAAAACGTCAAGGCAGAGCAGTTCACAATTGCGGGAGCAATCCTCGCAGCAACCCTTGAGTACAAGGACTCTGATGATGGAGAAACAAAGACAGAGCAGGTCTACATCACGCCGGAAGGAATGGTCAAGTGGCCGTTCCCCACCTCCACAGGCCTCTACGAGGCAGTGTTTCGCGATAGATACCGTTCTACTGAACCCCCCGACCTAAGAAACTTCCTCTTCAAGTCCCAAAAGCCGGGGAGGGACTGGAGCGTTAAGCCCAAAATCGACAAGCAACAACTGATTAAAAAAATATGGAGGGAGTACGGGTTTTATATTGAGAGGGCGGCAAAGGAAAATAATGTTCCTGCGGGAGTTATGTTAGCCTTAATAGCAACAGAGTCCAGAGGATATCCATTAGCAGGAAAAAATAATGATGAAACAAGCGGCTTTGGCATAGCCCAGTTTATAAGAACCACTGCTGAAAACGAAAAATTCAGAAAGTTTTTTGGTGGTGGACCTTGGTCAAGAGATGAAAACGATCCCAGAGCAGATCCTGTTAACTCTATTTTTGCAATGGGTGTTCACCTTAAAAATGATCTGGCACTATTTAAAGACGTCAATCCCCCACTTAAAAAATTCACGTTTGCCGCTATATCTTATAATGCGGGGTATGGCGAGAAACTTAGTGGCTGCGTAAATTCTGTTTCTTTTCCATCTAATGTTGAATGCATAACAAAAATAATAAAAAAGGAATATGATGATAATAAAGTCAAAGAAGTAAAGAGCCATATAAAAAATTTTCAAGATTTTTATCGAGCATATGAAAGAATAAGGGGTGACCTTGGGGACTACAAACCCTATTCCACAGAATCCTTCACAGCCGTTGCCCTCAGGAACATGGGGCTTGTTAATACAGGCGTGCAACTCAATGTTGAGCCCACGCTTACTGTTCAACGTAAGCAGTACACTCTGGCGAAGAGGTCGGAGAGCTTCCAGGAGTATCTTCCAAGCGGGAAGTACAGCCTGAGCGTTGACGTGCTCACAGCGCAGGGGGACCAGCAGATTCTTTACGACGCAAAGCCCCAGACGCTCACATACACCTTCAGCTACAACAGCAGGGTGAAGCCCGGCACGAACAAGATTGACACCTCCTGCACCGTCGCCCCCAAGATAGAGCTTGTTGAGCCTGCCTCTGACTACGTCCTTCCTGACAAGGCAGTGCCGATAGGGTTCACCTTTGCAGACGACTGCGAGTCCCTCTCATACATACTTGTCAAGGTCCAGGAGATAAACGGGGACTTCCTTGAGGCATACGCCTTTGAGAACAACGAGTTGACTAATCAACTGCAGCAGCCCCCGGCAGTTGCAGACGCTGCTGGCAACAGTAGGCCAGTTTCATTCTCAAGCCCGGGCGAGAAATGTGATAATAAGTTCAACCTTGTGCAGGGCCCCGGAGACAACAAGGCCAACTTTTTCCGCATAATCATGAACCCGGCAGCCCCCCTTAAACCGGGCGCGAAGTACAGGATAACTGTGACAGCGTGGGACAACGAGGTCAAAGCATCCAATTATGCGCAGAAAACAGTCACAGTCATCAACCCCTCCACAAGAATGTTCAAGGAGGACTACATGTACGCCTTCATAGACACGAAGGAGGACCAGCAGGTGCCTCAGAGGTCTGTTGTGAACTGCCGAAGCAGTAGCTAGCAAGGCAGAGAGGGACGCATTCTGCAACAGCCGAAAAAGGGTTGAAGCGCCCAACGCATCGCTTTTTTAATCGCAGGGGCAGGGCGATAAGCAAAACATTTATATATGTCGTGTATCCATAAGAGAGGAGTAAAGAGGTTCCCTTTTAAAACAGAGGAGGTAGAGGATGATGAACAAGCGTCTTATCTTTGCGATTATCACAGCAGCGTCTCTTTTGCTTATTTCTGGGTGCAGCAGCTCCACGGAGCCGCAGACGAGCGGCGGCTCCTCAAAGACTTTCAACGGCGGCACTGACGGGATTCTTGTTGAGTTCATGGACAACGCTCCCCCCTCAGAGGTCTTTGACAGCCCCGAGTCCTTGTTTGACATCTCTCTGAGGATTCAGAACGCCGGGGAGGACGACGTGCAGGCTGGCGAGGCCTTTGTGCAGATTTCGGGAATTGACCCCGCTGACTTCGGCAACGCCCAGATGAAGAAGACAGTTGATTTTGACCTTATCGGCACTAAGCTTGACCCTCAGGGCAGGGTGATTCCGGGCACCATCGCCAATGTTGACTTCAACAACTTCTACTTTTCAAGAAAGCTGGCCGGCAATGTTCTCTTCAATGTGAGGGCTGACGTGTGCTACAAGTACACCGGGAAGGCGATAGCGAAGCTGTGCTTCAGGGAGAACCTTCTTTCCCCTCCCAAGGACTCTGACGTGTGCGACGCAACTCGCTCTGTTAATCCCGAGAACGCAGGGAGCCCTGTGCACATCCAGGACTTTGCGCAGCAGGCAATAGGGAAGAGCAAGATAAGCTTCTCCTTCAAGGTCAAGCACGTGGGCACAGGCAAGATATTCTCCCCTGAGCTCTCAGGGGACCAGATGTGCGACGACTCCACCATAGCGAACGAGGACAAGGTGAGGGTTACTGTGGTGGGGGACGGCTTCGGCACAATAAACTGCCCTGCCCTGACAACGAACAACGGAGTGATAAAGCTTTTCGGCGGGGAGAAAATCGTTTCCTGCACTTTGGATGTCGCGAACCCCGGAAACTTTGAGAAGTCCCTTGAGATACAGACAGACTTCAACTACAGGAAGTCTGTCTCAAAGCCCCTTCTTGTGAGGCACATAGAAGAGGGATGAATTTTACTTTCTCTTTCTTTTGCTTCTCTTCCTTCTCTTAGTGGAAACCCTCCTGACCTTCACTGTCTCAGAAGCAGGGGGCCTGCCCATCTCCTTTCCCACGTACCTGTGAATCCTTTCCTTGCAGAAGAAGTTGTCAAGGCAAACGTAGGCAATCAGAACCCCGATCCCGACAAGCAGGGCGCTCTCGTTCCTGAGCCCCACAACCACGAAATAAACTCCTAACAAAGCAGAAACCCCGAAAAGAGCTGTTGCGAATGCGTAGAGGTGCTTGTTCATACCCCCTTATCCCCACAACTCATTAATAAAGTTTTTGCAGGACCTGTTTTTTCAAGGCAGGTTTACAGCTGCCGGGTTCCCACATAAGGATTTCATCCTTATCAACCTGAGGTGGGTTGTGCGTTTTCAACGCCCAAGCCCACGTTGCAGG
>CAYVGP010000048.1:0-7537 GCA_964451135.1 uncultured Methanosarcinales archaeon | reverse complement strand
ATTCGCAGGAATGGTTCGTTTGCAACGCCAATCAAAAAAGTCCCAAGTTGGGAGAGCTGGACAAAAAAAATTATGTGGATGCGTATGAAACATTTCCGTACGACGGCGAGTTGGGACCGTTGTGCATAGACTACTGCCAAGATGGATGGACAGGATCTCGAGAAATTACATTCAAGCCTGGCCAGCTGTGCGCAGGTAAGGAGAACGGCGGCTGCCCCCCAAGCAACAATGTCCAATGCTGTCCTACGAGTGGTAGTCTCCCAAACAAGTGCAGAAAAGAGAATAACCCGAGCTGCGCTGACTTCATAACTGTTGAAACAGACAACAAAACCACTACACGACCTGACGGTAAATGTGATGTATGCCAAGGGGGCACGGGATGGAAACCATCTGACACTCTTCCTGAATCAGACTGTGACGACCCTGGATCAGACGAATGCATTGGCGGAGGAACCAGAAGAGGGGATCCTTATAAGAGCTGCGCTGAGCAGGCAGCGAATCTTCCTTACCAAGTATGCAATCAGGACCAGAGTTGTGTAGGAGGCGGCTATGTCATTCCAAGCATTGAGGAGCAACAACAAAAAAAGTGCTGCATCAGCGGCTGGTGCCAAAACTCAGACACATTGAGCTGTGATGAGCAGGGTGGATGGCTCTGCACAGAGTTTGAGTATTGCCCCGAACAAGACGGAGAAGTCATTTCCTCAAGCGACTCAAACACGTGCTGCAGCGTCCCCTGCAAATTTAAGGAAGATCTAGAAACCGGCACGAAAAGAACCAACCGCTCATTCATCTGCTACGGGGAAGGAAACTTCAACTACTGGGGAGAGTGCTGCGACCCATCCTGCCTTAATCCAGGGGGCGTCACAACAAGCTTTGAGAGCGGGAGCATGACCTATTTGCTTTACGGAGCGGACTGGATAATCGGTAATCAGATTTTTGGTGGCGTCTTGAGATGGTCGTTCAAAAGCACTGACTCAATAGCGATTAGAAGCATTTTCGGAGGAGGGATTAATTCCCTGGCAGAGATTAACAGAGGAAACTGGTCGGAATTTGACTACCTTGAGTTCTCGTTTGCTTACAGCAGGCCTATAGAGGGACTCCAAATCCTTGGGGAAGACGATTCAGTCATATACGAATACAAGGACCTTCTTAATTATTCAAACAACGGAAAAGATACTTACACCTGGCATCACATAAAGATTCCCTTAACACCGGAAGTCAAAAAGAGCTTAGTCAAATATCCTGTATTTACAGATATAGACCATGGAAGCGGAGATAGTGTTACGGTAGTCATTGACAATGTGTTTCTTAGCAAAAAAAATGAGCCAGTGTATTACTGCGCTGGAGAGTTTGAGGAGTGGACTGACAAGCTTGAAACGCCCGAGAACGAAAGAGACGGCAAATACGACGAGGAGGATGCCAAATACAAGTTTGTGTGCGACCAGCAAAAGGGGTTCAGCTGGACTGGTGAAAGGTGCTGCGGCTCAAAAAGCCAGCTTGGGGACAGGGAATATTTTGCGGACATCTTTGCAGGATGCTGGGGAGGAACAAGAATTATGAACAACCAGAGAGTGTCGGACGCCGTTCACACTCTGTATTACAGAGATGTTTTGTATTACAACAATAACTTCCACAAATGCGGCCTTGAAAACCTCAATCCACAGCCAGATGGAGCTGTGAGCCAGGAAGCAAGAGAGACGTTGAAAAACATGCAAAAATACAGTCAGGATTCCTGTAGCATAGTAGGCTCCTATTTCTGCAGCACCGAAGGAACCTGGGAAACAAATCCTTTAGGCGTTGAAAACTTCAACCCTTTAACAGACTCATTATCCGACAATCCCTACCCGCCCGGAATGAACCTTGTGAGGAACGGAGGCTTTGAAGGATGAAGAAAATCAGACATCTAAAGTCCGGCAGTGTATTCGTTGTCTTTGCAGTCCTCATCTTCCTTTTCGTGTTATTCATGCAAGCTCAGCCTGTAAGAGGGCTGGAGTGCAAAAAATGCTTGGAGCTGAACGATCCTGAGACTTGCTCCGAGTTGTGTGAGAGTAATCCTCCTGCTGAAAATTGCGTGGAGCTTATTGAACAAACAGAACGAGAAGGCGGATGCAGCCCCCCTGATTTGATGCCCCTGAATGACGCCAGAACCATACCTGTTGATTTTCTTACATGTCCATCGGGGAAAACCTGCGTATTCTGCAAAGGCAACACTGCTTGGCTGACAATGAACTCTTCTAACGCCTCATTTTCTGGTTTTTGCGGACCAAAAGAAATATGCAATGGCATAGACGACAACAATGGGTACGGAATATGCAGTGATGGAGTGACTCCTTGCCTAAACAACAGTTACTGCAAAGGGGGGGAGTGCATTAGTGTTGATGAGGGCTGCGATGATGACAATGACGACTATTGCGATGCAGGCATGGAAAGAGCATCTCCTTATCAATGCATAGACACAGAATCAAAAAATTGCTGCAATAGGGGAGGAGGCGACTGCGACGACAACGACGCGGATGTGACCGGGAACCCCCCTGAAGAATTATGCGGTGACGGGAAGGACAATGACTGTGATTCTAAAACTGATTGTTATGATGAGGACTGCAAGTTAAAAAGAGAATGTGACTCTGACCAAGACAGAGTTATGAATCCCCAAGACGATTGCCCGAGCACTCCAAAAGGAAACCCTGTTAACGAAAGCGGATGCTCGTTCCCGCCGAGGGGATGGTCGCTTGAGGGGAATGACGACAGGTTCAGAATAATAAGAATTGACAGCGAGAACAAGTGCCGCGGAAGCCCGCCGTGCCTTGAGCTCAACCAGACATTTTGGGGCATTCTCTCCCAGGAAATAAGACTGCCAGAAGGAAAGTATGTTTTGTCAGGGGTCATTTACAACGAAAATGGAAATGTCACGGTGGTTTCGCCAAACAACGATGTCTTGGCCAGCATTGCTTACTCGCAGGACAGCAATCTCCAGACATATGAGTTTGAGGTTGCGTCAGAGACAACGGCCAAGGTAGTTATAACTCTTCAGGGAGACCCCCAACAAACAGACAGCCCTGTCGTGTTTGACAACGTCTCTGTCGCTGCGTTGTCGCCGAGCAGCAACCCGCTTCCAAGCCACACCTACATTGACTACTCTGAGACAGGGTGCTGCCCGAAGGAGTACTGCTGGAACGGCACCGGCTGCGTTGACTCAGAGAATTTCAAAGACTCCCAGACCTTCTACGTTTTCGCAGAGGACGAAGCAAGGGGCTCGGAGTTCAAGGAGGGATACAGGTGCGTGTTTGACGGCACAAGGGCGAGATGGGTTTTGTCAAGGAAGAAGTGGAGCTGGGACAGGGAAGAAAGCGGGTTCTGCGCCAAGGAGAGCGAGTGCTTTGTTTCCGAGAAGCCTAAGTCATCTGGAATGAAACAAAAGTGCGAGGGAGAGGAGTGTTACGTTAATGCTTTGAGGCCGTTGGAAAGCGATGAGTACTGCATATCCAACCAGAGCTTCATAGACAACCACCTCTGCAACAACGGGGAGTGGACAACAAGGACAGCGATGATAGGAGCGCTGCTCGTGAAGCTGGCAAAAAAAGAAGGGGCAGAGGACTACACCCTGCACTGCGACGACAAGGACTTTGCCCTCAACGAGCCCAACGACGGAACAGGCTTCTGCGTGATAACCTATAATGCGCAGGGGGAAGGGGAGGAGAGAGTTGTTGTTGGTGCGCCTCTTAATTTTAATGTAAGCACACCTCAACAGGTTGAAAGTCAAATTTATGATTTACTCCTTAGGTGGAAATATAAATTCCGTGAAAAACTGCCAGATGAGGAGTGGAGAAACATTGTCACTGAATTGGAAAAAATAAATTGTGAGGGCGCCTTTGGAAATAAAGAGAATAAATATGCTAAATGCGAAGTTCCTGGTGTGAATAGTGCTGCGCCTGTGCTTTGGTACAACAATGTCACAAAAACAGTTGTGTTCTCAAAGCAGGGAGTTGATCTTGTGCAGATTCAGGGAGGGGAAGGGTTCTTTGGATGGTTTGAGAAGTTCATAAAGAGGCCGTTCATGGCTGTTCTTTTTTGGATAAGGTCGCTGAGCCCTACGCCGGAGGTGGACATCGGGGACTTCTCAAAGATGTACCTTGCAAAAAGGGGGAGCAGAAACGTGAGCGGCTCGGCAGGAGAGCTTGCAAACGGATTTTTCGTGGTATATTCCAATTTTTCATCGGACATATGCACATACGCATTCAAGTACAGGGAAAAGAGTTCGCCTGTTTCAAGCATGCTGTGTTCCTACAGCGCTGACACCGGAATAATAAAAACCAGCGTCGCCTCGTCTGAGGAGAAGCTAATAACAGCGTGGCCGTACCTGACAGCTGCGCTCAGAATCCACGACAACAGGTCATGCGCTGACAGCTCCGAGTGCGAGCCCGGAAAGGTCTGCTGCGGAAGGCAGTGCATTAACATAGCAGATTACGAACCATCTAAGTGTTGATTAAGTCAGTAATTTGAAGATATTGCGACAAGATATCTTACAACGAATCTAAAATGCGCTTTGGTCTTGGGGAAAGATGGCAAAGAAATCGCAGCTGGCAGTGTTCTTTCTTTTGGGAATTGTTTTAGTTGCCTCGTTCGCAATTCTCTTCTTTGCCTCAGGAAAGCTCAAGAAAGGCTCTATTGACAGCGACATAGAGGTTGCTGTGAACAACTTGGTCAAGAACCCTGCTGTGCATGAGTTTGTAACGTCCTGCCTGAGAAAAGCAGCAGAGGAGGGGCTTCTTCTCGTGGGGGAGCAGGGCGGAGCAATATACAGCACGCAGGCAGCCGGGACGAAGTACTCATTTCTGAGCAGCGCAGATTTAAGCATTCTCTACGGCATACCTGTGCTTCCATACAATGAGGGGGGCGTTGTTTTCAATGTTTCTTACGGCATCAGAAAGCCGCGTCCTGTGGAAGTTCCCCCGCCGCCTGAGTACCCCTACCCCGGCCCCCTCACGAGCAACCCGAAAGGAAGGGGCGCCTTCAGAAGCAACCACCCCGGAAGAAGGCTCGCCCCTCTCTGCATTGCAACAGGCTCAAACGCCTACGACCTCGCTGTGCGCCTCGGAGTGAATGTGGCGGAGTTCAACAACACCTGCCTTTATTCCTACGGAGCCAGCTCTATCCAGCTCCACCTCCAAAAATTCGTGGAGAACAAGACTGCTGCGTGCTTTGAGATGTCTTCTTTGGCGTCAATGCTTGGCTACAACGCAAGCGTGGGAAAGCCGGAGGCAAGGGTTGTGATAGGAGAGGACGAGGTAGGGTTCTGGCTCACCTACCCCATCAAGCTCACCCTTAGAAGCCACGAGCCGATTGTCAAGAGGGCGGAGTTCGGCTCTGTCGTCAGGGTTAGGCTGAAAAAGATTTACCTGGCTGCAAAGAGGATTGCGCTCACAGACGGAAGGGACATATTCTTCAACCCTGAGGAAGACGCCTACACACCTGCGAGGTGCTTTGACTTTGACCTCAGCAGGGTTGACTGCCTTTACGAGGGAATGAACGTCACAATCAGGAGGGACGTTTGCTTGGGAGCAGGCATGTGCAGCCAGGGGAATTACTCTGATGTTTACATAATAACTGACAACGCTTCCATGATAAGGGGCAAGCCGTACAGGTTCCAGTTCGCTGTTGAGAACAGAATGCCCGCTATTGACCTCATAAACCAGAGCCCGCACCCTGAGTTTGATATTGTTGTCAGCGAGAACGAGAGCATCGTCATAGACCCTGCTGGCTTTGACCCGGACGAGGACAACTACAACATTGTTTTAAAAGGAAAAAAGGCGATGGGCGGGCTTTACTTCTATTCTGGGTGGGGAGAGACCTGCAACTCCACTTTTAATTTCTCGTGGTGCTCCCAGCCCGGGAACAACTGCACAGAGGACCCCTGGACACCGACGATTGAGGAGTGCTTCACGGACTACGCGAAGCAGCCTATGAACTGGAGCAGGTCAGAGCTCTACATCCGGACAAGAAGGGCTGCAAGCATCAACCTCAGCCACAAGGACGTGGGAGCGCACATCACAAGGGCCTATGTGTGCGACCCTGAGGGGCTCTGCGACTTCCAGAACATAAGGATACTGGTTTTTGACAACCCTGTTGCTGTGCCCGAGGGCAGGAACCCGTACAGCGATGTCCCTGAGCAGGCTGCAAGCATTGAGGACCCCTACATTCTTGACGCGTCCCGCTCAACAGTGACTTTCGGGGGCCCGATTGACATATACAGGTGGGAGAAGCTCTGGGGCTTGAGAGAAATTGTGTGCGAGGGCGGAGACGCGACATGCACCTTCCCGAGCGCTACAAGCATCAACCCTGTGAACATACTCTCAATGGGCTTCGGCTCTGAAGGAACAAAGGACTTTCTGCTGAGCGTCACTGTTTCTCCCCCCACGAGAAGCGACTCCGCAAGGATGGGTGTTGACGTGTACAAGTGCCTGCCCCACAGAAGCGACGAGCCCTCTTTCCCGTACAACAGCGGAGACCCCTTCCAGGCGAACCACACCTGCTGCGTTGCCTCAGACCCCAACGACCCATCCACATACGACTACGCAGGCACAGACGCTTCTTGCTTCTCAGCAGAGGTTTACGCTTCCCGCTACAACCTCGTTGACTACTCCGCATTCCCTCTTTCTAGCTCAATCACTCCCCTCAGCTCGCTCCTTGCCGCATCAGGAGGAGACGAGAACGACGTCTACCTGGAATCATTTTCAAGAAACTGCTCGGGAAACAGGGGGAACGTGTGCAGCGGGCCTGCCTCCTACTCGGTAAGTGTTTACGAGGCGTGCCAGAACGATAACATGCTCAGGGAAAAGTGCCACGGCCCCGACCGCTCCCTTGCCTCAGGCCCGAGCACATCCCCGAAAGGATGCGAAGCATACACAGGAACCACTTTTGAGGAATTGTTCGGCTCAGGCACAGGAGAGTGCTCCACGACTCCCGGGTGCCAGGGCACGCTGAGAGTTTTCACTTGGACGTGCAGCAGCGGAGCATGCACAATGCCGAAAAGAACAGAGGACTGCGCTTCAAGGAACGGCTGCTATGATGACGCAGGCCAAAGGCAGAGTCCGAGGTGCCAGCCAGGAAGCAGCACGTGTATTTACAGGAGTTATGGCTGCAGTGCGGCGAATTGTTATTACACACCATCCGATCCAGACTCGGACAGCGACGGCTTCACTGACAAATGCGACGCTGATCCCGGAAACCCGTGCTCAAGGGCCGCGGTTGGGGACAGGTGCGGCAGCCCCGCATGCACGCTTGCAGCCCAGAAAGAGAAGTACTGCCAGGCGTGCAGCACAGAACCTCATTACGCATACAACAGCTTAGACCCCTCTGTTGAAGCTTGCTGCCCGACCCCAAGCGACTGCGTGGATGACTCAGGGAACTGCCTTGCTGATGGAGCATCGTGGAGCGGCTATACTTGCTCAGGCGGAAGATGGGTTTGAATCCTCAAATACCAGAGAGCAATTTTTCTGCAGGCAGCAGAGAGGGAAAGTCTCTTGCTGAGGCAAAATTT
>CAYVGP010000047.1:0-7726 GCA_964451135.1 uncultured Methanosarcinales archaeon | reverse complement strand
CCCCTCATTAGCCCCCGCCGCAGGATTCTGCTGTTTTGTCGTCGGAAAAAAGCGAAAATTATTTAAATCAGCGTCCCTATCAGTGCTTAGTTTAGTTTTTGCTAAACCATCTTCAAGCAAGAAAAGGGGGTAAACGAAAATGGCGGAAAAGGTTGCTAAGGTTGGTGTGAAGAAGGAGCCAGGGTATCTGTACTTTGTTGACAAGAACGGAGACATATCTGCTGCTGTCATGGCTCGCGGCGGAGGCAAGGCAAAGAAGGGCTCCAAAAAGGTTGCTAAGGTTGGTGTGAAGAAGGAGCCAGGGTATCTGTACTTTGTTGACAAGAACGGAGATATCTCCAGGGCGAAGATGGCCCGAGGCGGCAGAAAGAAGAAGAAAAAGGCAGCAAAGAAGAAAAAGAGAAGGTGATTCTTCTCACTTAATCTTTATTTTTTCTTTATTGTTCATTTCTCAAGCCTTTGCTTCAGCTCGTTTATGAGGGGAATATCAAGGGGGTTTGTATTGTTAAGCCTGCAAAGCTCCAAGCTGACAAGGTCCCCTATGTAGATTGTTGAAAATATTTTTGCAAAGAGATTTGTTCCCCTTGTGACAATCTCTGTCACAGGTATTCCGGCTTCTTTAAGTATTTCTTTGGTTAAGCGCATTCTTTTTCTTATCCTGAAATGCTCCTCGTCATCCCTGAGAAAGACTGCGTAGAATTCGTCTTTGCTGTTCAAGAAGCCGTTAAGCTCGTTGTGGTTCCATTCAGGAAAGAGGTTTGCGAATGCAGGAATGTTTGAGTTCTCGTTGAAGTTTATTTTCCACTTGTAGGAAACGCTCCAGAGCTTTGATGAGGAGTATAAGAGCGGAATCCTTCCATTAATCTTTCTGGCAAGGTCCTTGGCGAGTTCCTTGTACGCCGGCTTCTTCAACACTGCTGCTGTTTCCTCATAGTCCTGCTCTCTAACATTCATCAGCCCTGCATTTGAAAGAACGTTCAGCATCAGCCCTGTTATTTCAGGATAAGCCATTCGTGGAGGAATCCCCTTTTGAAGCTTGACAAAAGGAGTTTCGCTTCTCTTTGCGAGTTCTTCGAGCTTTCCCCCTGATGAGGCAACAACAATGTTCTTCGTTATCTTTGCAGCGTGCCTGAACATTGATATTGTTTCTTCTGTGTTGCCAGAGTAGGAAATCGCGAAAACAAGGGCTCTGCTGTCAAGCCATTTCGGCAGGGAGTAGTCCCTTACCACCATAACCTGCTTTTCTTCTCCTAAAAGACTTTTTATTATCTCTCCTGGCAGAGCAGAGCCTCCCATCCCTGCCACCACTATCCTGTCAAACTCCCTGCTCAGCGTAATTTCCTTTCCTGCTTGGGAGGCCTTTCTTAGCCGCTCAGGCATCTCCTCAACAATGCTTTCCATTGCCTTAATCCCCTCTGCCACTGAATCTTGTTCCATGAGGGGTGTCATCCCTTCCCTGTTTTTAAAGTTTTTCACTGCCTCTAATTCCGCGGGCACTAAATCGGGTTATGTTGACTTGCGCATGCTTTCAGGAGCAAATATGTAAGCGAGGGCGCGGCTTACCCCTTGGGCGCATCTTTATCGCTGCGCCCATCAGGCAAAGTTTTTTAAATAACTCCGTGTTCTTTCTGCATCAGAAGAGATGTGGGTGTGGCTTGCCTGAATCTTCATCATTAAAAAAACAATGGAGGCCGTAAAATGGGGCTTTACAAGCATCTTAGAGAACTATGGAAGAAGCCCAAGGAAAACCTTGGCAAGAGATACCAAGAACTTCTTGTGCAGCTTAGAAAGGAACCCGCAACACTCAGGGTTGAGAGGCCTACGCGGCTTGACAGGGCGCGCTCCCTTGGCTACAAGGCAAAGCAAGGTATTTTTGTGGTGAGGCAGAGAGTCATCCGAGGCGGCAGGATGAGGGAGCAGATAAGGAAAGGGAGACGGCCGAGGGCAAGAAGAAGGGTTAAGATAGTCAACCTCTCTTATCAGACTGTGGCTGAAGCAAGGGTTCAGAGGAAATATCCCAATGCAGAGGTCCTCAACAGCTACCTGCTTGCAGAGGACGGAAGGCATGCGTGGTATGAGATCATCATGGTTGACAAGAGCCATCCCTCAATCCTGAAGGACAAGGACCTCAAATGGATTGCCGAGCCACAGCACACCAGGCGCGTGTTCAGGGGCTTAACCTCCTCTGGTAAAAAGAGCAGAGGTCTTACAAAGAAGGGAAGAGGCGCTGAAAAAATCAGGCCGAGCCTGAGGAGCAACAAGGGAAGGGCGCACTAGGCGTGTTAGCTTATCGGGCGCAAAATCTGCCTCTGCATGGCACCCCAAGGTTTGTGCATCCGTTAATTGCCTCAGACCGCTCTGCAAACAGCAAGATTTAAATATTAGCAGGTAAAGGGTTTCTCAACATGACGAGGTATTACTGCGAGAAGTGCGGATACAAAATGGAGAAGGAGGCTCCCCCTCATAGATGCCCGTATTGTTCCAGAGAGGGAACGCTCAAAAAGGAGAAAACCGCGCAAGAACTCTTGGATGAGGTCGCGAATAATTCTGAGAAGAATTCTCCTGATAACGAAGTTCTCTGAGCTCCGGGGGAATGTGTTGTTGAACAAGCGCCTTGTAGATGGGGAGAATCTCCTGCCTTATCCTTCTTGAAAACTCTCTGTCAGCATTGGCCTCTGCCCTCTCTGCTGCAACAAGCATGAGGTAGTTGTAGATGATGGGAAGATCAAGAAACGGGCTGAAGTCAAATGCCGTCTTTTCTATTAATCTTATGTTGGACTTCCTGTAGCTTCTTTTTGTTGCAGGCTTGGGTTCAGCGAGGTTGCTTATCCTGTCAGCGTAGTCTATCTCAATAGCCAGGGTGTCGCCCTCTAAAACAGAAGCGAAAAGCGTTCTGAGGGCTTTCAGGGATTTCGGGTCCGCTCTTTTCCTGTTCTTTTCGCTGAACTCCTCAAGCGTGTATCGCAGGCGCGACTTCAATCCGTTCACTATCTGGGGCTTTTTTGTGAGAAATGAGCGGTAATTCCTGCTGACTCCGAGATAATGTCCTGCTTCAAGCAGGTCAGGAAAGAGGGCTTCATTAATCAGGGATATTTTTTCAGGGACTTTCTCCTCTATGTTTTCCCCTGCGAACTCCTTGGTTTCACCGTTCTCTGGGAGGGAGTTCTCAAATAAAGAGAAGAGCCTGCCCAGGTTCTCATTGATTTTCTCATACACGCTGTTCTTGGGCTCTGTGTTGAGAAGAATTGTCTTTATTTCGTTCCCTGAAAAGCCTATGTCTTCAAGGTACTTTTCCGCGTCTCTATACCCCACGCCCTCCTGCCTCATAAGCCTTTCCAGGGAATCGTGGGCGTAGGCAGTCACAACCCTCAGGAGCTTTTCGTCTTTTTCTTTTGCTTTGGAACCTGCTGCAACGATCTTCGCTGTTTCGCTGTAATGCTTTGTTTCGTCGCCCCCTGCAGCCCTCTTCTGCCTCCTGCCAATCTCATAAATCGGAATGAGCTTGTTACTTGCGGTTTCCCACCTTGCGTTGGTAATCTGATAAAGCTGGTCAATCAGCTCCCCGATGTTTCTCGGCTTTGAAAAAACGAGACGCTTCTCTCTCTCAAACCTTTCATCCCCTGCAAAGTAATTGTGCAGGTTTTCAGTTTGTGTCAGTATGTGCGGCGCCGCCATTTTAAGCATCCAGATAGCTGTACCTGAGATACGGGTTCTCCTCGCTTTCCTTCTCGCAGGCCCTGCACACGTAGGGGTCTTTCAGGCCTGGTTTCCAGATTACATGCCCGCAGCAAACACAAATCCTTGATTTCATAGTCACCCCCCAAAATAAGCATATGAGTTTCACACCCAAACTCTATGCAACACTACCCGCTAGAACGCCTCTTTTTAGCAGCACGCACCAAAGCATATATATAAATTTTATGCATATAACGTATATGCATCACCCTTTTTTCCGCCCCCTCTTTCTCGTCAGGAACTCGCTCAGTGATTTCTGGCTCTCCCCTGCAATCTCCTCAAGAAGAATGCCAAAGGGCTCAAATATCTCCTCAAAAAGCGGGAAGAGCTCTGTTATGAATAAATGCTCAATGTCAAACACCTGGGTGTGCGAGTCAGCAACCACAGAGACCCTGTCCTTCGGGGGGCCTGTTCCTGCAGCCACAATGAAGGCGAAAGGGCGCTCTGGCCAGACTTCAAAAGCCAGCGATTCAAGCCTGCTCGCAGCAGAGACGCTCAGCGTCTGGTAGCCGTAGTTCTTGGGGCTTTTTGTGAGGGAAGACAGATGTATGCCTGTTGCCGGCTTCTCAGCGCTCTCTCTTATTGTTTCAATCACGTGTTTTGATATTTCTGAAATCATCCTCAGCTTTTCGGAACCTGGCTTTTCCGATGCTGCTGCGATTGCCAGAGCCTCTCCGACCAGTGCAGAAACAAGGGCTTTTTTTCGTCTGTGAAGGCGCTGCCACTTTATCACGGTTTTTCCGTGGCTCTGGGCTAAGAATGCGAGTTTCTTCCCTTTTTCCCTTCCCTCATAGAAAAAGGCTCCGTTCTCCAGCAGAGACACCATTTCTGCGCCTGCGGAATTCTCAAAGATTTCATTAAACGATGAGAGAAACTCATCGCTTATTGCGCTTTCAGGAAGCTCCACGATTGCGCTTGTTTCGTCAAATGCCAAAAGCCTTCCGTTAAACATCATAGCAGTCTTTTCAAGGCGCAGAACGCTCTCTCGGATGCGCTTCTGAATAACCGGCGCTGCCTGCGGGCACCCGAACTTCGCCCTCTCGTTCTGCACGTATTTGAGGTAAGAGGAGAGCAGCAGGCTCAAGGCAGATTCCCTTGCCTGAAGAAGGGGGCTGGTTCCCATTGCTTTCAGCATCTCCCTTATCCTTTCCCTTCTCTTTAGGAGCCCTGAGACTATCTCAGCTATAACTCCCCTCTTCTTCCTGCAAAAGAACTCTTCGTCCCCGCGCGGGCAGCAGCTGCACATGAATGTTTCAGGGGAAATGTTGCTTTTTGTTACCTCGCTGAGGGCAATCGGCTCCAGGCTCAGGAGCACAGCCCTTCTTACAAGTCCGGAGTCTTCCTTTCTCACAACAGGAGCATCTTCCTGTTTCTGGGAAAAACCCCTTTTCTTGGGCACAAGATGCTCGTCCCTTAGCTGGGCTATTGTGGCGTATTCGGTTGCCTTTGTCATTCCTGCGCGTGCAAGCTGATGGGGGAAAAGCCCTGTTAGGATGGAGGCTTCTGTGAGAAGGGGAAGCACCCCTCTCCACAACGCCCAGAGCTGCTTGATGTGCTCTTCAGGGCTTAATTTCTGCTCAAGCGCTTCCTCTGCTTTTGGGTCATGGGCAGCCAGAGGCGTTCCCCTGAGGCACAGGAATGCGTCCCTGATTGTGTAGGCCTTTTTTCCTGTGAAAGAAAACACGAGCTTTGCGAGGTCAATCCCTGAAAAGCCGTGCAAAGGGCTTTTTGCCCAAGGTATGGGCTTAGTCTGGTAAAGAGTGTGGTCAATTCCCTCAGGCACACTCAGGCCAAAAAAAGAGGCCCTTGATGCTATTACAGGAAGGTCCCTGCTGTCCAGGTGCATGGAAACCAGAAAGTCGGGCTTCTTCAGGTCCAGGATTTTCTGGAATTCCAGAAGCAGCCCTTTCTCGTCTTCTGCCTTGTTTTTCAGCGACACCAGCTCTCTGCCGTCAAAAACAAGAATGTCCTCAATAAGCCTCTCTTCGCTCTTTGCCCTTTTAGGGATGGTGTTTATCCCGCATAGAGAGGGCTCAACCAGGGACAGGCTCTCCTCAAGCTCTGTTGCAGGCCTGATAACTGTCAAGAACACCAGGGACTCCGGCTCTTTGAGCTGCTCTGTGCCGCCCTCAACAATTCTATCTGCTGAGAAAACAGAAACCTTGCTCTTGAAGTTTATGTAGCTCCCTTCAAGGGTGAGCATTTTCAGGGGTGTTATCCCCCTTGAAAATGAGTACTTGCAGGCGTACTCAATGTCGTTCTCAAACACCCCCTCTACCTCCTCGCTCTTGGCCAGCTCGCTTGCAGCAATGTACTGCTCATTGAGTGTCCTTGTGGTCACCCTTATTGCAACAACATCCCTTGAGAGAAGCTTTTTCAGCTCTATGCCTGCCTCAACCCTGAAGTTTTTGCCGTCCCCCGCGAACACCCTTCCATTCAGCTCCTTTAAGAACTCCTCCACCTTCTCAGGCCTCTCAGGCACAACGTAAAAGAAGGGTCTGAAGCCCTGGTCTATCACGATTATCTTCCTCATGGAGTCTGTTCTGCCGAACATGAGGACTGTTTCCTTTCCCTCAATAACCCTTCTTGTTATCTCAACAGGGTAAAAAGCAACTATCATGATTCCCTAATAGTGCCTGTATTATTTAAATATTGCCTGCTTTGCGCCAAAAAACAACAATTTTTTAAACAAGCCTTGCCTGAACCAAGACATATGATGCCCTACCGCTCAACGGATGAGGATGATGACAAGAAGTATCACTCCTCAAACACAGAATACGTTAATCCTGTTCTGGGGGACGCCCCAAAATCACTCTACCTTAACCAGGAAAACCAGCTTAACAAAGACCTTTCAAAGGATTACCTTTCTCTGGAAGAGCAGGAAAAGGAGCTTGCCGAGGAGCAGTCCGAGCTGGACAGGATTCTCAAGGAAGAAGAAAAAGAGCCACTCTACAAGAAGAAAGAAGGCGCGCTGAATGAGGAAAAGAAGAAGGAGGAAAAGAATTACAACCCTGAGGCAGAAGAAGCAACACCCCTCATTCCGAAGTCGGCAAGCATAGACGAGATAGCCAAGGTCATTGGCATGGTTTCGGAGGACTTGCTTTCTTCAAAAACACCTGAAACAATAGACATGAGGGGAAAAAGAAAGCAGGACTGAAACGCTGCTCTCTTTGTTTTCAATTATCACAATCTTTTTAAACATGCTTTGAAACACCCGCAGCATGGCTCAGGCAAAAAAAGAGATTGATGTTCTGGTTGTTTACGGGAGCTTCTCTGACAGGAACAGCTACGAGCAGGTAATTGGTGTGCTGGAAGAGCAAAAAAGGAAGCGCCCTGCTTTCACATACAGGTTCTTCGTGTGCTCTGCCCACAGGACACCTGACCTGCTGGATGAAATCATGAAGAGGTATGACTTCAGGGCTGTCATATCAGGGGCGGGACTGGCAGCGCACCTTCCAGGAGTAATCGCCTCAAAAACAGTCAGGCCTGTGTTCGGCGTCCCGATAGACTCAAACTTCGGAGGCCTTGACTCATTTCTCAGCATAGCCCAGATGCCTCCCGGCGTTCCTGTTCTCTGCGTGCCTTTGGGAAAGGAGAAGGAAGCAGCGCTCAGCATAACAACGATGCTTGGCCAGAAAAAGCTGCGAGTGCTGCGCCCCGAGTTCGAGGACTCGCTTCCCCTGTTTGAAAAGGCGGTCTCAATAATCACGTCTGCAGGAGCTGAGCACGAAGAGGGCTCTGAGCCGGGCGAGGGAATCAACATAGCGTTCCCTTCCTTGGACGAGGATTGGGCATACCCCTTGAACACGATAATCGTTCCCAACATTCCAGACTCAGGAAAAGAGGATGCGTGCAGGCTGTTTGATAAGTTCGTCTCCGGCCTTCTTGTGGGCAACAGGAGGGCTGAGAACGCTGCGCTTGCTGCTTAGATCGGAGGAGCACACGTCTGAACCAGTCACCTGAAGCTATCTCGTATGCCGTCTTCTGCTTG
>CAYVGP010000046.1:0-7829 GCA_964451135.1 uncultured Methanosarcinales archaeon | reverse complement strand
AACCGCCAGCGCTGTTTCTTGCTCCCGGTGAGTGTTTTATCCGGCTTCAGCTCTGCAATCCCCCAAACCCAAAAAGCTTATTAACCCCTTCTGGTTTCCTTTCATCAATGAGTAGTGAAACACTGAAGGGGGATTATCCCCTGCACCCGAAGGATTTAACCCTGGAAACTCTTGCTTATATCGTGGAACAAGCAAAGAAAGCAGCAGGGGTGGGGCAGCCTGACAAGCCCAGGCGTGTTAAGGAGTCAGACCTTGAGCTAACACTGAAAGAACTGCAGGAAACGCACACATCCAAAATTCCTCTCACACCCCCTGATGAGTCGGGAAACCTTCCTTACCTCTTCCTCAGATATACACCGCCTCAACCAAACGAGCCAAACAACAAGCCAATCGGTGACAAGCCAGCAAGCCATTCCAAAGGCACGCTTCACATGCATATCTCTCTCAAATCAGAAGACTACGTGAGACACAACAAGGTAAACCTTGATTTCTACAAGGAGATTGGCGCATATCTCAGGCGAAAGATTTAATACATTCTTTGAGACTTAGAAGTCCATGATAACCGCAAGGGAATACCTCAACAAGATAAGGTGGGGCACGGACTCGCAAAAGGAGGACTACGAGGTCTGCTTCCACGACAGGCAGAAAGGCATTGTGTGCGTTAATTTTGGCTGCATTGAGTTCAAGGGGCCCTTCTCTTTCAGGGTTTTCCAAGAAGGAAGGAGCTATTCTGTGCCCTTCCACAGGATAAGGAAGATATTAAAACGAAAAAGGGTTGTGTGGGAGAGGCCCCGTCCCAAAATCGCGCCAAATAAATAAGCACAAAACGCGCATTGCTCTGAAGTCTTCTCAAAACCCGCAAAACCTTTATAAAGCTCAGGGGGTTTTTCCGCGTCATGGTGCTTGACAAACTCGGGGAATCGTTGAGGGGGACGCTCTCAAAGATAGCTAATTCTCTGTTTGTGGACCAGAAGCTCATAAACGAGCTGGTCAAGGACATCCAGAGGGCGCTCCTCCAGGCAGACGTAAATGTGCAGCTCGTGCTTGAGCTCAGCAAGGAACTGAAGAAAAGGGCTCTTGAGGAGAAGCCCCCTGCGGGCTTAACCCAGAAAGAGCACCTCATAAGGATTGTTTACGACGAGCTTGTCAACTTCCTGGGAGGGGACTACGAGGGCATTAAAATAACAAAGAAGCCCTTTGTGATAATGCTTGTGGGCCTGTTCGGCTCAGGAAAGACCACGACAGCGGGCAAGCTTGCGAGGTACTTCTCAAAAAGGGGGCACTCCTCAGCGTTGCTGGGGCTTGACGTGCACAGGCCTGCTGCCATGGACCAGCTGGAGCAGGTCGCGAAATCCGCGAATGTTCCTGCAATGATAAGCAAGACTGAAAAAGACCCATTGAAAATAATTGAGGCGCACAGAAAGGGCTTCGCGGACTATGACGTGATAATAGCTGACACAGCAGGAAGGGACGCCCTATCAGAGGAGCTTCTTGAGGAAATAAGGGCTGTGAGGGCCGCCTTGAGCCCAGAGGCAGTGTTCCTTGTTGTATCTGCGGACATAGGGCAGGCAGCGCAGAGGCAGGCAAAGGCTTTCCACGACAACGCAGGCATAACAGGCGTCATAGTCACGAAGATGGACGGCACTGCCAAGGCAGGCGGTGCTTTGACTGCCTGCGCTGCGACAGGGGCCAAGGTTGTCTTTGTTGGCGTCGGCGAGCTGGTTGAGGACCTGGAGGCATTCAAGCCCAAAAACTTTGTGTCAAGGCTTCTTGGGATGGGCGACCTTGAGGCCCTTCTTGAGAAGGCAAAAGAGGCTGTGAGCGAGGAGCAGGCAGAGGACCTCTCAAAGAAGTTTCTCAAGGGAGAGTTCAACCTTCTGGACTTGTACGAGCAAATGCAGGCAATGAGGAAGATGGGGCCGCTGGCGAAGCTCATGGAGATGATACCCGGACTGGGCGGGGCTGGAATACCCAAGGACTTTCTGCAGAACCAGGAGCACAAGATTGAGAAATGGAAGCACATGATGAACTCCATGACAAGGGAGGAGCTGGAGAACCCGGAGGTCATAAGCCCCTCAAGAATAGAGAGAATCGCGAAAGGCGCAGGCGTGGAGCAGTCGGAAATAAGAGACCTGCTGAAGCAGTACAGGCAGAGCAAAAAAATGATGAAGCTTCTCAAGCCAGGGAAGGCAAAGAGCTTTGAGCAGGTCCTTAAGAGGTTTCAGGGAAAGAAGATGCCTGGTTTCGCCTTTAAATAGCCAAAAGCTTTTCTGAATAAGATGTCATCTCTAAACGCAAAGCAAAGGCACCAGCTGAGCCAGTTCATAAAGGAGCTGGAGAAGCACAGGGGAAGGCACACAGAGCTTGTCTCAGTGTACATCCCTGCTGGCTACGACATAAACAAGATTATGCAGCACCTATCGCAAGAGCAGGGCACAGCCACAAACATAAAGTCCTCATCCACAAGGAAGAACGTCATAGACGCGCTTGAAAGGATGATTCAGCACCTCAAGCTTTACAAGCAGACGCCCCAAAACGGGCTTGCTGTGTTCTCAGGAAACGTGGCTGAGAGAGAGGGGCAGAGCAATGTGAAGGTGTGGTCAATAGAGCCCCCGATTCCACTTAAGATGCGGCTTTACAGGTGCGACAAGGAGTTCGTGCTTGACATACTCAGGGAGATGCTTGACATCAAGGAGAGCTACGGCCTCATAGTCATGGACAGGAGGGAGGGGGACATAGCAGAGCTCAGGGGAAAGGCGATAGTGCCCCTTGCATCAGCGAAATCCAACGTGCCCGGAAAGACAAAGGCAGGGGGGCAGTCTGCAGCAAGGTACATGAGGCTGAGGGAGGACGCTGCGAAGGACTTCTACAAGAAGCTCGGGATGATGGCAAAGGACCAGTTCCTCGGCAAGCCAAACGTGAAGGGGATAATCGTAGGCGGGCCTGGCCCCACAAAGTACGAGTTCGTCGACGGCAACTACATAACCCCTGACGTGAAGAAAAAGATAATAGCCATAAAGGACCTGAGCTACACAGGGGACTTCGGGCTTCAGGAGCTGGTTGAGAAAAGCCAGGACGTGCTTGCAGAGGAGGAGATAGTTGAGGAAAAGAAGCTTCTGGGAGAGTTCTTCAATACCCTCGCAAAGGAGCCCTCCAAGGTTGCGTACGGCATGGAGCAGGTCAAGAAAGCTCTTTCAATGGGCGCAGTTGACAGGCTGCTGCTCTCAGAGGACCTTGACGACAAAACAATAGAGGAGCTGGACAATTTAGCGCAGCAGACAGGAACAGAGGTTTACCTGATTTCCACTGACACAAGGGAGGGTGTTCAGCTGAGGGAGATGGGCAAGGTCGCTGCTTTGTTAAGGTTCAGCATGTGATTGGCTTAAGCCATCTAGCTGTGGCTGACAGGCTTCCAACGCCTTCCCTTACAGAATGGCACAAAAGCTTTGCACGCACTCAAATCCAGAGAGCTGAAAAAGGAAAAGCTTTTTAAATGGCTTCTCAACACCTGAAGTCCTGTTCTGGTGGGTTTAATGGCTCAGAAAAACAAGAGGCAGAAGGCGGGAAAGGCAAAGAAGAAGCTGTGGTTTGAGGTAGTGGGGCCTGAGAGCTTCAGCAGCATACTCATAGGCGAGACAGCCGCTCTTGAGCCCTCAGAGCTTCCGGGAAGGACGCTTTCCGTGAACCTGATGACTCTTACAAACGACGCCAAGAGCCAGCACGTCAACGTGAAATTCAGGATTTCTGATGTCAAGGGAACAAAGGCAATAGCAACCCCGATAAAGTACGAGATAATCCCTGCCCACATAAAGAGAATGGTGAGAAGGAGGAGGAACAGGGTTGACGACGTGTTCATGGCAATGACAAAGGACGAAAGGGTTGTGACTGTCAAGGTTCTTATGGTCACAAGGCAGAGAACAACAAACGCTGTGCAGACAGCCCTGAGGCACGAGGCAAAGAGGGTTCTCTTCAGCCACATAAAGAAAAACGATTACGAGAGCGTGTTCAAGGACATAGTATTCGGAAGGATTCAGAAGCTGATGAAGCAGAAGCTTGGGAGGATATATCCCCTGCGCTCTGCAGAGGTGAGGATATTCCAGCTTGAAGAAAAGAAAAAGTTCGTTCCTCCGGTAATGAAGCAGGAGCAAGCTTCCCAGAAGGCAAAGAAGGCGGAAGCGAAGAAAGAGGCGCAAAAGGAAGAGCATAAATCAGGTGCAGACAAGGAAGAGAAAACAAAAAAGCAAGAGCAGGCAGAGCCGAAAGAAAAGCCAGCAGAGGAAGCAGCCAAGGTGGCTGAGGAAGAGAAGAAGCAAGGGGCTGCTGGGCAAGGGGCTGCTGGGGAAAAAAGGCGCCTGAAGCAGAACCCAAGAAATAATTCTTCTGCATATCAGCTCTAATAACAACCCTAAACACATATAAATACGGGCATGACCTTCATTTTCCAAGCTCTTTTGCGCGATGAAGATGAACCAGCTGGTGAAGGAATACAGAAGGCTCCTGAAAAGGCACGGCCCCCAGGGATGGTGGCCTCTTTTGTCAATGGCAGGCAAGCCGGGATTTGACAGCAAGGGCTACCACCCGGGCTCATACGAGTGGCCAAAAAGCGAGGAGCAAAGGCTGGAAATAGCAGTGGGGGCTGTGCTCACCCAGAACACCTCGTGGAAGAACGCGGAGAAGGCCCTTTTCTCCCTGCTTGACAGCAATCTCCTCTCCCTGAAAGCCCTCCTCGCTGTGAAGGAGCAGAGGCTAGCGGGGATTATAAGAACAGCGGGCTACTACAACCAGAAGGCAAGAAAAATCAGGGCATTGGCGGAGTTTCTCTCAAAAAACAGGAAGGTGACAAGGCAAGCCCTGCTGGGTGTTTGGGGGATAGGGCCTGAGACAGCTGACTCAATACTTCTCTACGCTTATAACCGGCCTAAGTTCGTTGTTGACGCATACACAGTGAGGTTTCTCAAAGAGAGGGGGATTATTGATAAGGGCTCCCGAATGGGCTACGAAAAGGTGCAGTCGCTTTTTGAGAAGAGCCTTCCAAAGAGCGTCCCGTTGTACCAGGAGTACCACGCCCTGATTGTGAGGGAAATGAAGCCGCAGAGAAGAAACGCCACCTAGGCATTCTTCGGCCTTATTCTCTTGGCCCAGTAAATGAAGGGGGTGTCAAGAACGGCAACGCCGACCTTTATGATGTAGCTCGTCACGAATATCTGGGCAAGAACCTCAATAGGGAACACCCCGTAAAGGGCCACAAGCGTGAATATTGTGTTGTCAATGAGCTGGCTTATCACTGTTGAGCCGGTGTTCCTGAACCAGAGGAACCTTCCCCTTGTTTTTCTTTTCAGCAGGTTGAAGCTCCACACATCATGCATCTGCGAAACAACGTAGGCAAGCAGGCTTGCGAATGCTATTCTGGGAAGCAGGGAAAAAATCTGCCTCAGGGCAGGGTCAGCAATGTCGCTTGCGTCAGGCCTGAACAGAAGCGTGAGCTGCATCACTATTGTTGTTGCAACCAGCATGAAAAAGCCGATCCACACAGCGTTTTTCGCCTTCTTGGGGCCGTGCTTCTCGTTAAGGATGTCTGTCACGAGAAATGTTGTGCCGTAAACAACGTTCCCCATCGCAGTGATTAGTCCGAAGATCCTGATTGTCTTTGTGACCTGGATGTTGGCGAGTATTATGGCAACAGCCATCCAGGCGTAAAGCCCTGCAACCCCGAAGAACCTGTACGCTAAGACAACTATGAGCATGATTGCAATTGTCAGCACGAGCCACAGCACTTCGTTGAGCATCTGAGAAAGAGGAAAGTAATGGATTGATAAATCTTTCTCCGCAAAAGCGTGAAGAGTCCTCACACAGAGCCGGATAAGCGCAGACTCCCCGCAATTGCTTTGCAGGCAGCAGGCATGACGACTCTGCATGGCCTCGTCCCAGACCTGCTGATTTTCAAAGGCTTTTTATTCTGCCTGAAACTTCCGTCTGACATGGCAGCCGTCTCTTTTGCTGTTGTGAAGAAAGACAGCTCAACATGGGCAAGGGCAGGCGTTCTCAGAGCAAGTCACGGGGTTGTTAAGACGCCTGCATTTGTTCCTGTCGCGACAAAGGCCTCTGTGAAGGCACTGACGAATGAGCAGGCTCTGGAATGCGGAACCCAGCTCTTAATGTGCAACACCTACCACCTCATGCTCAAGCCCGGAGCAGAGCTCATACAAAGAACAGGCGGCCTGCACAAATTTATGTCATGGGGAAGGCCGTTGATGACTGACTCAGGGGGGTTCCAGGCATTTTCCCTTGGCATGGGCATCACCCACAACATCGGCAAGATAGCCATTTTTCCCGGAAGCAAGAAACACGAAGCGCCCGAGGCAGGGGAAACGTACGCAAGAATAAGCGATGACGGCATACACTTCAAGTCCCACTACGACAACTCAAGGCATCTCCTGACTCCGGAACGCTCAATCCTCATCCAGGAGCAGCTCGGAGCCGACATAATCTTTGCTCTGGACGAGTGCACGTCCCCCCTGGCTGGCTACGAATACACAGCAAAGAGCCTTGAAAGGACCCACAAGTGGGCGTTGAGGTCCAAAAGCGCCCACAGGACAGAGCAGGCGCTCTTCGGAATTGTGCAGGGGGGAAGATACAAGTCGCTGAGGCAGGAGAGCGCCAAGACTATCTCACGAATGGGGTTTGACGGCTTCGGCATTGGCGGCTCGCTGGGAAGGAGCAAGAGGGAAATGCACAGCATACTTGAATGGGTTGTGCCCCTGCTTCCCGCAGCAAAGCCGAGGCACCTTCTCGGAATAGGGACAGTGGAGGACTTTTTTGAGAGCGTTGAGAGGGGCATAGACCTCTTTGACTGCGTGACTCCCACAAGGATGGCAAGGTCCGGCTACGTCTTCATCAGCCCGGAAGCAGGGGGGCGCAGAAAAAACAAGTTCAGGTTTAAGGTGACGAATTCAGGACACTCAAAGGACCTTTCCCCGATTGACAAGTCGTGCAGGTGCTACGTGTGCAGAACCCACTCAAGGGCGTACATTAGCCACCTCTTCAAGGCAAACGAGCTTCTTGCCTACACCCTTGCCACAATGCACAACCTCTTCTTCTTCAACTCCCTGATTTCTGAGATAAGGAAGGCAATACTCTCAGGCACGTTTCTGAAGCTGAAGAGGAGGTGGCTGGGAACTTAGCCAGAGGCCTCGCAAAATTTTTTATAATCCTTCGTCTTCCCTCTGAAGATGCCTCCCTCAAGACACTATCCGAAACAAGAAAACAACGAAGAGAAGCAGCGCCTCATAGACCTGCTCACTTCCCCCAAAAACCCGAGGAAAGTAGTCGCTGATTTCATGAGGCGAGAATTTCCATACGAGTTTGCTGGCATGAAGCGTGCTTCCCCCGAGTACCTAAATGCTGCTATTGACTTTCTCAAGGAAAAGAAATCCCTCGTGAGAGTGGGCTCCCTGAACGAGCTTGCAGAGGCGTACCTGAGCGACGAGGAAAGGGCAAGCAAAGAGCTGTTTGTGGTTGGTGAGGAAGACTCCATACCGGGGAAGCTGGGAAACGCTGTGCTTGTTAGACCTGGCAGGGACAAAGAAAACCTTCGCTACCTTCTCCTGAGCCACTTCTCAGAGCCTCTTTTCAGGCAATGGTTCACTGAGCACTATGCCAAACTCAACCCTGATGCTGCCCAGGCGGGTTCTGCCTACAGCAGGGCCGAGGCCTTTGATGACAAGAGGCCGGCTTCTTACAAAAGGATGCTCCACAAGAATCCTGTTGTGAAGAGGGTCGTGGATGAGAAGGCACGCTCTTTCCCCTCGCTGGAGCACATCCTGCTCCAT
>CAYVGP010000045.1:0-7948 GCA_964451135.1 uncultured Methanosarcinales archaeon | reverse complement strand
GCTCGCAGAGGACACCGCAGCAATGAGAGTGGCCATGAGCATCTGCACTGCATTTGGAAAAGGGCTTGATGACATAGAAGGGCTCGCGTTCATCCCCGCAAAAAGAGAGTTTCTCCTGTGCCTGAAGCAGGGAAAGTCGCATTCAAGGGTGCATGAGGCAGAGAGAGCAGCCAAGGCTCACAACGCAACCCTGAGAAGAACGTCTGAAAAGGAGTTCGTTGCCCGCATTAATTCTCTCAAAGAAACAGAAAAAGAGGAAGCAGCATTCCTGCTGCTGACAGAAGCAGTATCAGAAAAACTGAGGAAGGAGGTGTAAATGTGTATTTCACAAAACCAGTGACAAGCGAATTCGTAAAGGACACGGAGAGCATACTGTTCTCCAGAATAAGGGAGCTTACAAGGAAAACAACGAGGTAGGAAAAGAGGTGAGAGAAATGAAGCGAAACCAGAAACAACTCAGCGTTTTTGTTATGCTCAGCATATTTGCCTTAACCGCTGTTGCAGTCTCAATGGCTGCCCCGGCGGGCCCAACGAGTCTCAGCGTGATTGACTCAAGCAGAAGAACGCTTCCTGCTGTGAACAGGACAGACAACGCGCTGGCAGGAAACGTGACAGAGCTGAGCATCAGCACAATCCAGATAACCCAGGGATGGCAGGGCTACTACGGAAACGTGACAGGCACCATAGTGCTGGACGACGCAAGCAACAACACCCTGTACAGCTGGAATTTTGTGAAGATCGCGGGAGAGGTTTACGCCTCAAGAAATCACAGCATAGACTGGTCATCAGGAAACATAGTGTGCGCTGACGCGGGAAACGTGAGCATAGAGAACAGCATAATATTCCCCGGCTCAGCAGCAGACGACAGCGACAACATAACCAACACATTCACCCAGACAACGCACCCTGCATTTAATGTGGGAAGCAACAGCTTCTCAGCAAACCAGTGCACCTACTCGCTGTCAACATACGTGGACGACGCTGCGGACGCGGCGAGAACCTTCAACGAGACCCTGCTGTACTCAAAGACAACAGGAGGCATCATCTACACAGCGATACTGAACGACAACGGAAACGGCTTCAAGACAGGAGCGGACAGCTACGACTTCCAGATGCTGGTTGGAGAAGACGGGCACAGCAACAGCGCAACAACCACGTACTACTTTTACGTGGAGCTAACAGCATAAGCAGAGCAGTGAAAGCAGCTAAGCAGTGATGCAGGGAAGCAAAAGACAACGCAGGAGGTAAGCAGAAAAAGAGGAGACGTGCATCTGAGATGAAGGGAAGGCGGTTAGAGCAGAGAGGGGCAGCACTAGAGATAATTGCAGCTGTCACTCTGCTCGCAACCCTCATCGGAGCAATGACCATGGCAAAAGCAGAACCCCTGGGGCCCACAACGCTGAGCGTGGTGGAGTCAAGCAGAAGGACCAACTTTCCTGTTGCAACAATAGAGGCGCAGGCAGGAAACGTGACAGAGCTGCTCATAAACGCCACCACTGTCACAAAGGCATGGGCGGGCTACTACGGAAACGTGACAGGAACCATAACGCTGGACGACGCAAGGAACAACACCCTCTACAAGTGGGACATAGACAGGGTTGTGGGAGAGATTTACGCAGCAAGGAGCCCTGCTGACTTCAGCTCCGCAAGCATCCGGTGCGCGAACTCGACAAACGTCCAGAGCGAGGAAACAGCCCTCAACATAGGACCTGCAGACAGGGACGGGGTGAACGAGACGTTCACATACACAACCCATCCCGCATTCTACGTGGGCTCAAAGTTCTTCGCCCAGGACGAGTGCAACTACACAGTCTCAACATATGTGAACGACCAGCAGGACTCGGCAAGGACATTCAACGAGACCCTGCTCTACGACGCGACAAACGACCAGATCGTGTACATGGCGATACTCGCAAACAACCAGGACGGCTTCAAGATAGGAAGCGGGGACATATACGACTTCCAGATGCTGGTTGGAGAAGACGGCCATGGAAACACAGCAACAACCACGTACTACTTTTACGTGGAGCTGGAGTAAAAGAATGAAACCGAAAAGGCGGCAGAAAAACAAAGCAAACAAGGCAAGAGCTGAGAGCATTCAGGTGCTCATAGCCCTTGGAGTGCTTTACTCAGCCCTCGTAGTGCTTGCAATGCTGCCCTCGCCCATGAGAAGCGTGGCTGTCCAGTTCTACGACAACACGACAGTCATAACAAGGCTCAACATCAGCAACGCAGCACCCATAGTGAGCAACGTGTTCATCTACGACAATGATTCCATCAACTCAACGTCAGGCGACATAAAGCTGACTCCCGGCACAACAGACATCATAACCTGCAACGCCACAATAAACGACAGCAACGGCTGGAACGACGTGGTGAAAGTCAACGCAACACTCTTCCAGACAGGGCGCTTCAACGACCCTGTTGACAAGAACTACAAGTACCAGAACTCATCGTGCGCCATAGTCTTAAAAGGACTCTATGCAGCAGGAGCCACATGCACCTTTGCTGTGGAGTACTTCGCAAACAACGGAACATGGAACTGCTCTGTCACAGCAGTTGACAACGGAAGCATACAGGCGCAGGCATTCGCAGACAACCTCACAACCATAGCTCGCCTCTACGCAATATCCCTGCAGAGCAACGTGATAGACTACGGGGTGCTCAATGTCACGCAGATATCCCCTGTCCAGCCATTCAACGTGACAAACGCGGGAAACATGCACATCAACCTTTCTGTTGAGGGATACGCAGAGACGCCCGGGGACGGCTACGCAATGAAGTGCCAGGGAAACACCTTCATAAACGTGTCCCTTGAAAGGTACGCTCTTTTCCAGGGGGCAAACTGGTCAGTCAACATGACCCTCCTTACAAGCTCCCCGCTGCCAAACGGCATAGCAAATCTCACAATCTTCCAGAATACGGACGACAACGGAGTGTCCAGAAACACAACGTATTGGGCCATAAAAGCGCCTATAGGCGTGCAGTCAGGCGCATGCAACGGCACCATACTATTTTCAGCAATACCAGCGTAGGTGAGGTGGAAACAATGGGAACAAAAAAAGGGGGAACAGGCATTCGCCTTGTAACAACACTTTCAGCACTGGCTATCTTAGCGATGTTGGCGCTAACAGCGCTGGGAGCGCCAGTAGGACCCTCGTTGAACTACATCTCCGACTCCACCTCATCCTCCCAGAACCCTACGCTGGTAGACAACAGCTCCCACACCGGAGGCACGATAGCTGTCATGAACATGGATGCAAGGCAGCAGAACCCGCACTGGAAGGCATACGTGGGAAACATAACAGGGAAACTCATACTGGAGGATGCCCTCAACTACTCAATCTACGAGTGGACGATAGGCACTGTGCAGGGCGAGGTTTACGCAACAAGAAAAAGCTCTGTGACGTGGTCAACAGTGAGGTGCGCAAATGAGACGAACATAAACAGCGAGATGCTTGAGATGAACCACACCTCGCAGTTCACGCCAAACGACAACATAAGCGCAACCTTCCTCGGAGACAAGAACAACCACGCTGAGTTTTACGCAGGCCCCAACCTCATATCAGCAAACAGCTGCAACTACACCACAAACCTATACATCAACGACACTGCGCAGAGCACAGGGGCAGGAACATGGGAGGAAGTGGTGCTGTTCGACACCACAACCAACGCAACAATCTACACCAGCATAATAGAGAACAACCAATGGAGCTACCAGAACGGAACAATGTTTGACTACCAGATACTCCTCCCTGAAAAGGGGGAGCCGGGGTTCCAGGGCTCAGCCACGCCCTACTATTTTTACGTGGAGCTGGTCTAAGTACACAACAAACGAAAAAGGAAGGCAGGATGAAAAAAGCCCTTTTTCTTCTTTTTATTGTTTTAACAACCTTAACAGCAGCTTGCTCAAGAGTGACAAGAGAGCAGGCAGAGGCAGCTGCAATGCAGTTCATGAAGGAGCACGTGAGGTTTGTGCCCAAGGGGGAGAAGAACCAGAGCATTAACGCGTACGTTGCATTCAGCCCTGACAGCTATGAAACAAAAGACAGCTGGGTGCTCATTGTCAAGGCAAAGGGGGAGAAGGAAAACCAGACACTCAAGAACGACCTCACAATAGAGGTGTCAAAAAAGACAGGAAGGGTTGTAAGGTTCCAGGGGCGGCCTGTTCCAGGATAAAAGAGCGCAAAACCGGAAGATCCTAAAGGCTATTTATTTCTCTTCGTCTTACGGGAAGCCGCCTGCTTCTCAGCCCTGAGCGAAGCCTCAACAGACGCAAGCTCCTTCTCAAGCTCCCGCTTCGCCTTCCAATAGCCAAGCATGCGCTCCAGCAAAGAGAGAATCTCCTTTGCAGCAGGGTTTTTCTCTGCCTGCTTTTTGAATTCCACGCTGCTTAGCAGGGACTCAGCAGCAGAGGTCAGCTTTGCAAGGTCAACCTCAACCCTTTTTCCTGAGGCCCTTGCCTTAACCAGCTTGACGAGCGAGTTGTATATCAAGGTGAGCCGGGGGAAAGACTTAATCAGGGGGTCGTTGGACTTGAAAAGCTCAAAGACCATCAAGGAGAGCTTCTTCTCCTTCTCGGCAAGAAGCTCCTCCTCCAGGGAGTTCAGCTGCTCAAGCCGTTTCCTGTGTTCATTAACCATGGCCTTCAGGCGGCGGACCTTTCTTGACTCCACATAGCCGAAGTGCCTCAGAAGAAGGTAAGCCAGCCACGGCACCAGGAAGCTCATAACAATCGGAAGCCACAGAAGGCTTTTGAGCACAGGGGGGCAGCTGGAGTAAAGGTAGAGGTAAAGCGAAAACACCAGAAGGAGATAGACGGAGAACGCAAAAGAAAGCAGTATCCTCCTCGTGAAGACAAGGAACCTGCCCTTCTTGTATATGTTTGCGTTGTAAAGAACGAAATTCAGGGCGAATAGCAGGAGCGAAATCAACGCAAAGAAGAACAAAAAGGACACGAAAAGCCCTGAGGGAAAGCTTTTGCAGTCCCTCATGCAGGAGCAGTCCTCGCCGTATGAGCAGATCCCGTCCCCGCAGCCAGGTGCCGGGCTCTCAACAAAGGGCATTCTTGCGTATTTCACAACAGGGGCGACGATGCAGGGCGGGCAGGGGCCCCCGCAGTCGATACCTGTCTCGTTCTGGTTCTGTACGCCGTCATCGCAGGTTGCGTTCAGCTCGCATTGCTGCTCCTCGGGGGGCTTTGCCTCGCCTATAATCTTGACCTGCACGCCTCTTCTTCTCATAGAAGACTTAAGCTGGGAGCAGTTGTGCGAGTCCTCGCAGGTGCGCTGCTGCACCCCGTAGAGGCATGGCCCCCACTCAGAGCATGTCCAGTTTAGGGTGCACGTCACTGTCTTGCTCTCAGCAGCCCCTCCGCCACCCGCAGAGGACTTCCCGCCTCCAGCGGCCTGCGCCCCTGCTTGCTGGGCCCCTGCAGCTCCCTCAGCGCTTTCCCCCCCTTCTTCGCCCTCAGCCTGCTCCCCCTCCTCAGCCGCCCCTGCCTCCGCAGCCCCCTCCTCGCCTGTTGAGGGCGGGCAGGTGCCGCAGTCAGAGGGACAGGTTGCGCATGACTCTCCTGCAAACGTGGAGCACAGGGAGTCCCCGCAGAAAAGCTCCGGAAGAATCGCGAACTGGAATGTCTCTGAAACATTCGTGTAGTTGTCAGCCACCCAGACCATCACAGTGTGGGTTCCAATCATCGCCTCTGTGGGCACGAAGTCAATGAGGCCGGTAACAGGGTTTATTGAGAAAAAGGTTGCATTCGTGTAGAATGTGAGCGTGTCATTGTCCTCGTCCGTGGCGTTCACGTCAAGAGTGAAGCGCAGGTTGACGTAGCCAACCTGGTCTCCTATGGGCGAAAGCACAGGGGGGTGGTTGAAGAACAGCACCTCAAGCACAAAGGAAGCAGTAGTGCAGTTGTTCGCTGCGCCGGAATCGTCGCACACCGTTATGGCTATTGAGTGGTTTCCGACGAGCTCGTCCCCGGGGGTGAAGTTTATTATTCCTGTCTCAGGCGATATGTTAAAAAGGGATGTGTTGTCAAAGAAGGTGAGGGTGTCGCCCTTGTCTATGTCAGTTGCGTTTATGTCGTAGTAAAAGGGGGTTCTTGCATAGACCTGCTGGTCCTGAAGAGGGGGGTCAAAGAAGGGCGCGTCATTCACGTTTATGACTGTGAAGCTCACAACCCTTGAGTCAGACAGGCCGAAGGCGTCAGTGACAGTGAAGTTTATGCTGTAAACCCCCACGTCGTCATTTGTAGGGGTGAAGGATATGATCCCTGTTGCAGGGTCTATGTCAAAAAGAGTTGTGTTCTCGGAGAAAGTCAGAACGTCATTGTTGGGGTCAGTCGCATTGACGTCGTAATAAAAGGGCATGTCCTCTGTTGAGTTAATCTCGTCATCAATTATCAGGGAGGGGGGGTAGTTCACATCCAGAAGGATGAACTTAAACGATGCGGCGCTCCATGTGTTGTTGTAAAAAAACCTTGTCGGCATGCCGTCAATGAAGAAGCTTATGCTGTCGCCCTCAAGAGCGCCCTCGTCCTCAGGAGTGGAGGAATCGTCCCCGTCGCAGGAGAGAAGCCCGAAGTGCCCCTCGTTGACAACAGTGAAGGAGCCGCAGAGCACCCCGTCGGGGTCATAGGCAGTGACAACAGAGCCAACAGGAACAGGGGAGGAGTTGTGGGTGAGGTTGCCGTAGAACTCAGCTGCTATCGGCGGATAGGCATAGGAGAGTGAAGGAAGAAGTAGCAGAAAAAGCATGGACAAGAGTGAAGCAAGGAAAAGAGCCAGGGGTGAGGAGTTGCTGACTGAAAGTGCTTTTTCTTTTTCAAGCGATTTTTTCCCTGGTCCTCTCTTGTTAGGTGTTCCCATCATCTTGCTGCCTTCCTTAACCGCGTGATTTTCCTTGCAACCAAAAACAAGAAGCCGGCAAGGGAAACCAAGCCGAGAGCGAGGAAAAGCGTTTTCCATGGAAAGACTCTCTGGGCGGCAGGCCTCTCAGGAAGCCCTGATATCGCAACAACGCTTCCCCTGCCAACGACCAGCTTTATCTTGGACGCCCTGCCGGGAACCCAGGAAGTGTTACCAACTGCCAATGCCTCATCCCTGTTGACAAGGAACTTTACATTCTCCCCCTCCCTTATTATTGCTTCTCCCTCAGGGCTTAGAGAGTTGCAGCTGAGATAGCCGAAAACCCCTCTTTTCGTGGTTTTGTAAGCGCCGCAGACCTTTCCTGAGGGAGCCAATGCCTCAATGGTGGTGCCGGGCGGAGCAGGCATCCCCTCAATATAGACAGTGCCGTAGTAGTCTGCAAACGAGGGAAGGGCAGCTGCGGAAAAAGACGGTCCAAGTGCAAGAAAAAAGCCCATGGCAATGAAAAGCAGGATGGCGCAGAGATTGGGGTCATGGGCGCTGCCTTGGCCCAGACTGCCACTGCCTGTGCTTTTTTTCCCAGCGATATTCGGCTTTTTCATTCTTTCACTCGTCAAGCTCCCATGTTGCGTTCGCAGTGAGGTTTATCCAATAACCATGAAGAGGGGTAAGGGTTGTGAGGTCGTTGAAGGAGGGGTCCTGGGAGGGGTCAAACCTCTTCCACGGGTCAAGAGTGTCGGAGGCGTTGTAGCCAAGCACAAGGGATAGGTAAGGGCTTATTCCCGTGAGAGTGGAGTTCAGGGGAGTGGGCACAGCCAGGGGGTAGCCGACAAGGTTCCAGCCCTTTCTCATTTCTATGAAAGAGGGCAGAACATAAGTGCCGTAAACAGATATGTTTCCGCTTTTATTCATGAAAACCCAGTAGCCCGACTCCCTGCTTATCTCTGAGAGGTCCTGGACAACCCAGGATGGGAGGGAGGGGTTGAAGGCAGACCATTTGTCAGAAGAAAATGCGTTGTAGGCGTGCCATCGCCGAAAAGGTGCAGCTGCCGCCCGGCTACCTGGTCAACTGGGGT
>CAYVGP010000044.1:0-8149 GCA_964451135.1 uncultured Methanosarcinales archaeon | reverse complement strand
TGAGGCATCGCAGGGAACCACCGCATACGCGTGCGACTCCAAGGAGCCGACAGGATACTTTTCCGTGACACTCAACCTGAACGAGGGAGTGACCTATTTCAGGGCAAGGTCCCAGGACTCCCTCGGAAACTGGGGTGAAGCAACAGACACTTACGAGGTGATATACGACAACACAGCACCCTCGCTTCTGGAAGTGTTCCCTGACGAGGACTTTGTGGGAGCTGATGTTCTTGACAGGGTGAGGGTTGTTGTTGAGGACAATGCAGCAGGCCCTGACTGCGCAACTGCAAACCTTACAATAGTGATGCTCAACATATCAGACCCAACCCAGGAGATAGCGAGGTGCGAGGGGTGCGGAAGATGCACTGAGAACAACAACCAGGCAGAAGTGGTTCTGGAAGCAGGGGGAAGCCCGTTTGACAACGACGGCCAGCAGGGCCTTGACGAGGGTTTTTATGAGGCCTACTTCTCAATAGGGGACAGGGCGGGAAACAACCTCACGCACTCGTGGGTGTTCACGACAGACAGCAACTCAACAAGGATGCCGAGAGTGAGGGCAATCAACGGCAAAGAGTTCGGAAGGGTGTGGTACGTGCCGGACAGGAGGCCAACACTGGTTCTCAATTACGCTTATGACTCAGACTACTTTGTTGAGATAACAGGAATAGAAAAGTACCCGCTTGAAAGCCAAGCCCACCAGCCCAGCGTGAGCAGGATAAACTCAAGCGCATTCTCAGTCAGCTTTTCTCAGGACCTGGTGGAGGACTTCGGCATTGCCACAACCCTCAACCCAAGCACCCTGCACAGGCTCACAGTCAGGTCAAGGAAGGACTACGGGGGAGGGGACTGGAGCAACGAGGGCGTGCACACCGCGTACGTAGTTGTTGACGTCACCCCTCCTGAATTGAATGTGACTAGCAGCAGCGCCACGAGAAGCGTTACTCCAGAAATAAGCGGCGTTTACGCTGACAGAAACATCCACTACATAGAGGTTTCAGGCCCAATAATAGGCCAGAAGGTCAATGCCACGCTGACAGAGAACGGCTTCAGCGGGACATTCAACACGAGCGTGCAGCTCTTCAACGTAGAGGAAGGGGCGAAGGCATTCACACTCACTGCGTACGACAAGGCAGGGAACAAATTCGGTCCGGTCAGTTTCACATTAACGCTTGACTGGAGCCCCCCGAGTGTGAGCTGCGACTACCCGTACAGCGGCTCATGGGCGAACTCTGACCAGGAGGTCAGGGCAAGCGCAGCAGACGATGTTTCAGGAGTGAAGGAGATAAGGTATTGCATAGGAAAAGAATGCGAGCCGGTTATGCCCTACGCAGGGCCGATCATCTACGACCACGACGCAAACGACACTCTTGTGTTCCAGGCGTTGGACCTTGCCGGAAACCCCTCAAGCAACGCCACCTGCCAGGTCATGATAGACAAGACAAAGCCGGAGACAACCCTCGCAGCGAGCAAGCAGGACTCCGCCCTCACCAACGAGGACGTGGAGCTTGAATTCCAGGCAGACTGCTCAATATCAGGGTGCGCGTGGACAAGGTACTGCATAGGGGAGGGGTGCGACGTTGAAGCAGGGCAGGATGTTGCTGGAAAAATCACGCTGAGCCAGGAGCAGAGCTATGTTGTGAGGTACGCATCCATGGACAATGCAGGAAACCTGGAGGACGCGAAGGAGTACCGCCTCACGATAGACAAGTCCAGCCCCCTCATTGAGAACATAGAGCTAACAAACCAGAGGATTGTGTTTGAGAACGGAGTGTACAGGACAAACCTCAAGGAAATAACGTTGAGGGCGAGCGTGAGCGAGGAGGCAGACATCAAGATAACAGCGGACAAGGCCTCTGCACCTCCTGGGTTCACGGCGCAGGGAGAGTTCGAGAAGACGATTGTGCTGAATCCCTCGTCCGAGAGAAGCAACCACACAATCACCATTGAGGCAGTTGACAGGGCAGGGAACACCCGGAAAGTGAATCTCACAGTTGTTTACGATGTTTCAGGGCCGGTGATTGAGGTTTTGGAGCCTGCTGAGGTGTGCGACACAAAGGGGTGCGGCTACTTCACAAACACAAACCAGCCCGCTGTTGCGGTCAGGACAGACATCTCCTCAACATGCAGGATAGACCCCTATGCAAGCAAAAGCTTCGTCTCAATGACACAGGAGAGCGGGCTCTGGAAGTACAGCGGCTACGGCACTCTCACAGACAACAAGTACACAGCAGTTGTGTCGTGCACAGACAGCGCTCTCGGAAACACAGCCAACAAGACCATAGAGTTTACAGTGGACACCAAGAAACCCGAGATAGGGCTTTCTCTTGACAACGGGGAACTCATGATTCAGGACCAGAACGTGTGGCAGGTGTTCCACAGAAGGAACGGCAAGATAGAAACGAGCATAGTTGCAAAAGACGTCTCTGTCGTGAAGGAGGAGATAGTTTGCGAGTACGTCTCGTGCTCAGGATGCACAGAAAGCCAGGACGACTTTGACAACAAGGAGCCCTTCGGGGACAACGAAACCTATCTGAGCGAGCAGAAAGAAACAGTCATATACCCGGTGGGGCTCGGAGACGAGTACGTCTACACAGTTAGGTGCAGGGACAGGGCGGGAAACGAGCAGACTCAGCAGATAACAGTGATAAACAACGTGGCTTCTGAGATAACAATCGTCAGGACAAAGCCAGAAAACAACGCCTATGTCAACACAAAGGACGTGGGGCTTGAGGTCCTGACAAGCGAGTACGGGGTGTGCAGCTACGACTACAACGGCCCCCAGCAGATGGACGGGGAGGCCTACAACCACACATCAACAATTTCCTCGCTTAATGACGGGACCTACTCTGTCAGGTTTGCCTGCACTTCCCTTGATTCCCCGACAAGCACGAGCAAAACAATAGGGTTCACTGTGGACACGACGCCTCCGCCATCCCCCCAGGTTTCTTCTCCCGACGTGGAGGAAGGCGGGACAACCAACAAGGAGGAAATAAGCATCCAAGCCGCGGCCTCGGACTCGTCAGGGATAAGGGGTTACAGCTACGTGCTTGACAAATCCGAGTCAACAGAGCCCGACGAAGAGATTGAGGCAGAAGCAGGAGAATTCGAGATTGGGAACCTCAGCGACGGGGAATGGCACCTCCATGTCAGGGCAGTGGACAATGCGGGGAACGCAGGGGGAACAACCCACTTCTCATTCAGCATTGACACAACCCCGCCTGACGCCCCTGTCATAAACGTCTCCCCCAGATTCACGAGAGACGGAAAGATAGCCATAACAGGAACGACAAACCCAAGCGACGGGAACGTCACTGTGAGAATCCACGTGAAAGACAACTCCAATGAGGTTCGGGGAAGCCCTGTGGCAACAACAAGCACAGGAAGATTCAGCGCGGAATTCACAATACCGGCAAGCAGCGAGCACGTGCTCATAATGGCAGTTGCAGAGGACAGGATAGGCAACGGCGAGGGCCCGTACTCCAACGTTGTTGATGCGTACAGGATCCAGACAGGGCCGAGGCTCTACGGCGTGTCTCCAGCTGACAAGAGCACTGTGTGCGCGGCCGGCACTGTGACAGCAGCGCTTGAAAATTACGGGGAAGTCAGGGTTTCGCCGGACTCAACGCTGAGGGTTTTCAACAGCAACGGAAACGAGCTTCTGGACAGCGACAACAACCTTGAGTTCAGCTACGACGAAACAACGGGAATCGCCACTATGAGGCTTGCGCCTTCAGGGGGGATTATTCCTGAGGGAAGCTACACAGCGGAAATAACAGCGAGAGATGAGATAGGCAACGAGAACATTTACCAGACAAGCTTTGATGTCAAGTCCCAGGCCGCGTGCGTGAGCTGGAAGATAACTCTCCTGAACGGAAGCGAGATATGCAGGGGGATACAGAACCCCTGCTACACGAATTCAGACAAGGCGCTTGTTTCAGGAAGCATAGACAAGCTCGTTGCGCAGGCAAGAATAGATGTTGGCTCAAGAGGAAGAAAGAATAGCTACCCGCTGAGCGTGGACCAAGGAAGATTCTCCCAGCAGATAGGGCTTCTTGAGGGAGCTAATGACGTCACCCTCACAGCAGTGCTAAGCGACGGACTCACAACCAGCGAGAAGAAAAGGGTTGTGCTTGACACCACCAAGCCCCAGCTCTCGGTTGAGCTTCTTCAGGAGGGAAAACCCGCGAAGAACATAACTACCAAGGAGTATGCGGACATCAAGGTGGCGTATGCGGAAAAGTACCCTGACGCCCTCAGCATCCGGCTGAACAACCAAAATCTCGGGAGTGAAAGGATTGAGAACCCTGCGTACCCGAGAAAGGACTTCTATCTGAGAAAAGGAATTTACCTGCAGAGAAAATCAAACACGGTCGTGGCAGAGCTGAGAGACAAGGCAGGGAACTCCAATTCCGCGAATGCAGGGGTGTACCTTGACATTGAGAGGCCTGAGATAAGAATAACAGGCGTTGAAGCAGAGGAGATAGTCAAGCAGGGCGATGTGTACAGGACAAGGAGCAGCTCAGTCACGATAAGGGGGACGTACTTTGACGACAACTTCAAGGAGATATACCTTCTTGGCACCAGAAGGAAGGCTAATGCAGCAAACGGCGAGTTCTCAATAGATGTGCAGCTGAAAGGAAGAAAGGGAGAGGAGAAGCTTAACAGAATAACTCTTGTGGCAGAGGACACTGCCGGCCTCACATCAAACGCAAGCGTAATAGTTGTGAGGGACGAGAGGGCTCCCAATGTCACAATAACCAACATGGAAAGGGAGGGTGACAGGTACTACACGCAGGATGAGAGCCCTGAGATAAGGATTGTGACAAGCGAAAAAGCTGATTGCAGGGTGAGCTACAAGCCAAAGGACTTCGGCTCCATGCAAACGCAGGGCTTCTCCACCTCCGACAAGACAAGCCATTACGTAAGGCTTCAGAACAAGCTTGATTTTGAGATATCAAAGAACAAGGAAAACGATGTTGCGATTGTGTGCACCGACGAGCTCGGAAACGCTGAGCCGGTTTTCAACGCAAAGATAGTTGTGGACAAGACCTTCCCTGAAATAAGGGAGTACGAGCTGCTTAATGCCCTCCTGGACAGCGAAGGGGAGGGAACAAAGGCCTACACGGTAGTGGCGGCACCCTTCACAGAGATAAAGCTTGCTTCAACAGAGCCTGTGAGGTGCAGGTACGGCTCTGCTGCTGATTACGATAAAATGGGGAATGAGTTCGCAAGCAGCCCGCAGTTCAAGATAACTCAGCTCAGCGGCATAATACCCCTTGAGGACAATAAAGATTACGTGATTTACACCGCCTGCGAGGACAGGGCAGGAAGAAAGACAGACGCATTCCGATTTGACGTCAAGGTTAACCTGAGCAAGGATGTCAGGATAATAAGTGCAGGCCCGCAGGGATTTGCCACCACGACCGACCCTGTACTGTTCGCTGAAACCCTCATGAACGCCACGTGCAGGGTTGACAGAGTTTACAAGGACGGCAACGCCATAGCGAACTGGATTAGCGACTTGTTTGACCCTGCAAAGCCGATGACAGCAAGCAGGGACAGGTACTTCAGGCACGAGCTTCAGCTCACAGGGCTGGAGCTGAACAGGACATACGCATTTGACATAACCTGCTCAGATCCGAAGGGGGAGCTTTCAAGCTCAACCAAGAGGATTGAGTTCGTTGTTTCAGGGCCCCTCACAATAAGCCTTGTCTCCCCCCTCAGGGGAGTCTCAAGGATTGCGCCCTACGACATCAAGATAACCACGAACAGGAAGGCGGAGTGCCGCTACGACACCTCCCCCAACCCCCTCAGCTTCGCCAACATGTTCCTCTTTGAGGTCACCAACAGCAAGGTCCACGTAGTCAGGAACTTCGGGCAAAGCACGCCCTTCCACGTGAGGTGCATAGACGAGCTCAACACAACAGCCTTCAGGGAGTTCAGCCTGAGAATAGACTACACGAAGCCGAGAATAGTGAGGGCAGAGGCGGATCCCGAGAAGGTGCTTTACGAGGTTGACGACGGCATGCCCGGAACAACAAACCTGCAGACAACCCTGCGCGTTGAGACTGACGAGGAAACGGTGTGCAGGTACAGCTTCTCAACAAGGAGCTATGAGAGCATGGAAGGCAGGTTTGAGGGCTACAGCGAGACAAACGCCAGCAGCTTCTCCAAGCAGCACGAGGTTACGCTGACAAACCTCAAGGATGAGGAAAGCTTCACTGTCTATGTTGCGTGCGAGAACCTCGCAGGAAAATACTCTGACTCGGAGTCAATAGGCTTCATCACAAACTCAAAGGCAGAGCTGGAAATCCTTGTTGAGGAGCCGGAAGACACCGGATACTACTCATCCGGGCAGCTCAACCTCAGCGTTGCCACGAACAAGCCGACAGTGTGCTTCTACGGCTTCTCTGAGGGAAACGAAAGCACAAACTTCGGGGACAGCGTGGGAAGGACTCACTCTGCGGCTCTTCCAGAGCTGGATGATGGGGAACACAGGGTGTATGTTCTCTGCATGTACGGGGCGGAGACAGCGAAGGAAGCCACGAGCTTTGTCATAGACACAACCCCCCCGAGCAAGCCGGTTGTGGCACAGCCGAACACCACGCAGAGCCTCACAAGCCTTGAAGCCTCATGGCGCTCGGAAGACAACGAGTCCGGGATTGAGAGCTACTCTTACGCGATAGGAAGCACCAGCATAAGGCAGAACGTGCTTAACTGGACAAGCTCGGGAAGCCTTGAGAACGCTCTTGCCACAGGCCTGAAACTGAAGAACGGCTACACGTACTACTGGTTTGTCAAGGCAAAGAACAGGGCGGGGTTGTGGAGCGAGATTGGCGTCGGCAAGGGCACAAGGGTGCAGGCAAGCGGCAACGGAAGCGCCACCTGCTACGACGACACAAGGAACGGAATGGAAAGCGACAAGGACTGCGGAGGGCCGCAATGCGAGCCCTGCGGAATCGGGAAGAGATGCAGCGGGGACGAGGACTGCGAGTCAGGATACTGCGGCGGCAACGGAACATGCGAGGCAAACCCCTGCGGCAACGGAGTGATGGACGGCGAGGAAACAGACACTGACTGCGGCGGCCCGCAATGCGAGCCATGCCCTGCAGAAAAGGGCTGCGCAGGGCACGGGGACTGCGAGTCAGGATACTGCAGCGAGGAGGGAGAGTGCAGGGAAGCGAGCTGCACTGACAACTTCAAGGACGGGCGCGAGACAGACACTGACTGCGGAGGACCAAAGTGCGAGCCGTGCGGCACTGACGAAAGGTGCCTTGAGAACAGCGACTGCATGAGCGGTGTGTGCGACGAGGGAATATGCATAGCCCCGACATGCGACGACAGCATCATGAACGGAGAGGAGACAGACGTGGACTGCGGCGGCCCGCAATGCGAGCCGTGCCCTGCTGACAAAACATGCAAGCTCGGAACAGACTGCGAAAGCGGTAAATGCGAAAACAACATCTGCTCAGAGGGCTCAAGGAACGACGCAGACAGCGACGGGATCCCTGATGACTGGGAGATTGAGATGGGGCTTGACCCGAACAAGGACGACAGCGCTGAGGACCCGGACAACGACCTCCTTACAAACCTTGAGGAGTACCAAGAAAAGACAAACCCCAACAAGAAGGACACTGATGAAGACGGCTGGGACGACGGGGAAGAGGTGAGCGAGGGCTACGACCCCCTGGACGCGGAGAGCCACCCCGAGGGCTCCAGCTTCCTCTCAGTGCTTCTCCTCATACTCGCAATCATTGCCCTGCTCGCAGGAGGAGGGTATCTCGCATATACAGAGTTCTTCAGGAAAAAGAAGGAAAAGCCCTTGTACAGCAGCGGACTGGAGGGCTTCGGGGAAGGAATAACGGCTGGGGAGAAAGAAGGGGTTGGTTTGGGAATGGAAGAAAGAGCTAGGCCTGCGACTCCAAGAAGAAAAATCAGCGCTCCTGGGAAAAGGCCGGCAAGGCCCGCACTTGCAAGGCCTGAGAGGGAGAAAAAGGCAGCGCCAAGGAAGGAAGAGAAGCCCAAGGAGGAATGGGTCTCAATAGAGGAGCTTGCAAAGAAAGGGGCGAAGCAAGAGGAGAAAAAGGAGGCGAAGCCATCTGACCCATTCAAGGCGCTGGAGGAGACAGGGCTTGTCGCGAAAAAGAAG
>CAYVGP010000043.1:0-8177 GCA_964451135.1 uncultured Methanosarcinales archaeon | reverse complement strand
GGATTCGCCTTATCTGCTCGTGCACTTTGCATATCTCTTGTGCTGATTCGCGCATAACCACGTCAAGCCAAGGCAAAACAGATCCAATACTGTCAGACACCCTTTTATGAACAGTTTCTAATTCATAAAACAGGTTTTCTCCTCGTGGTGTATCAACAGCCTGGGTGGGTCTCTTGAATCCTGCAATCTTTAAAAGAATGCGGTGTTCTTCGCGTAAATCATTGCAGATTTGAGGCAGCTCGTCCTTGACTTTTTTGAAGTTCTTAGTATCAAGAGGCATTTCACTGTAAAGAAATTCTAGGTGAGATGCCAGTGTATCTGCCAGCTTTGCGAGTTTTGAAGCTATAGCCCTGTACCTCGTCGCCTCATCGCCATACTTAGCATTGGCGGCATACTTCTTTTTAGCGGCATTAAAGGCCTCTTCCAAATCCTTAAACGAGTTGTTAAAGTGAAGCAGCATAGGCCTGATTGCGCAGCACTACTATTTAAACTTATTTGAACCATAGCAGATAAGTAGGCAGAAGAGCGGTTGCAAAAGCCTTAAAGAACTTATCCCTGCTTTTTCTTGACATGCACCGTGACCGTGTCCCCTGTTTTAAGCCCAAGCTTCTTTCTCAGGTTGAAGGGGGCTATGACCTCAACCACCTCAGGCCCATAGCGGCTTCTGTCAGGCATTATCACTGCCGCGTCATTGCCCTGAATCCTTGCAGGGTAAAGTGATATGCCCCCGAATGTCCTCCCTTCTTCCCTGAACTCCTCAACCCTCAATGCCTCGCACACAGAAGCCATTTTCCTCACAGCTGAGGGCTCTGTCTTTATGTTGAGGGTGCCGGGAAACGGAGCGAAGCCCAGAAGGTTTCTTATCCTTGACGCGTATTTCTTCACGTACCAAGCAGCCTCCCCTATTCCGGCAATGACTTCCCCTGTGATTTCAGGCTCCTGGTTGAAAATCCTGCTGAGCCTTGAACTTGTTTTTTTGAGCTCCTCAACAGCCGCGGGAGTGAGAGAGACAAGAAAGCCCGCGCTTTCCCTTTTTCTCTCAACAAGCCCCCTCTCCTCAAGCTCTGCAAGAATCCTTGAGGCTGACTGCTGGGATATGCCCAGCTCTTCTGAGAGCGAGACAGTCGTGACATTAACAGCGCCGAAGGCCGCTCCCTTTTCAGCAAGGGAGAGCAAAACCCTGAGAGTCTCAACCATTAATTGAAAGGTTGCTTTCTGACTTAAAAGGTTTGCGCAAAAGACTCATTGGCGGCCATCAGAAAGAGCGAGCCGGCAGCGCCAACCCTCTGCCCTTGGCTGGCAAAAGACAGAAGAAGCAGGGAAAAGCGCAGGAGCACCGCCTCATCTCAACAGCGAGCGAAAGAAAACCAGCACAGGGAATATCTCCAGCCTTCCAAGGAACATCTGGACAATCATAACAAGCTTGGGAAACAACGCTGCCTGCGAAATGTCAGTTGTTGAAAGCCCCACCGTGCCTATTGATGAGGCAGATAGAAAGACAGCGTCCCTAAGCGTGAAGCCTGAAGCTGCAAGAAGCAAAGCGCCAGCAACAAAAAACACCAAGTAAGAGACGATGAAGACGTGCGCCATTATCACCCTTGCCTTGTCAACTGCCTCGCCGTTGAGCTTGAAGGGCACAACCGCCTTGGGAGGGAGCCCGAGCTTTCTCACAGCCCACTGCACTCCCTTCATGCCCACAATGAGCCTTCCCAGCTTTATGCCGCCGGCGGTTGAGCCCTGAGAACCCCCTATAATCATGAAGCCAACAAGCAGCAAAAAAACCAGCGGGGGAAAGACATTAACGCCCACAAGGGAAAAGCCTGTTGTTGTGAGGGCTGACACGAAATGAAAGACAAGGAAAAGGGCGTGCGGGAAAAAAAGCCAGGAAACAAGCAGGGCGAAGGCAACAAGGGCAAAGAATAGGCGGAGTTCCCTGTTTCTAAGGGCTTCGCGGAACCTGCCCCTGAAAACAAGGCTGTGGACAACAAGGGATGTTGAGCCGAGAAGCATGAGAAACATGAGAGCAACTGCGAGGGAAGGGCTTAAGGCCAGGTTGTCGCTCATCGTGAAGCCGCCTGTTGAGACAGATGCAAACACAGTGCCCAGGGATTCCAGCCACCCCATTCCCAGAACAGCCAGCGCCAGAACCCCGACAAGGGTGTATGCTATGTATATTCTCAGTATCCTTGCAGCGCTCTTTGAGAAAGAGGCCTCTATCTTCTCGCCCAGCCCCTGCGCCTGGTAAAGGGCGTGCATGGTTGAAACCCCCTGCTGCTGCCCGGGTATGTCGTTCTTATCGCCCCTGTCCCTCCTCAGAAAGAACACAAACAGAGTGATTATTCCAAGCCCCCCTATCCACTGGGTCTCAGCCCTCCATATCCTCAGACTTATAGGGAGATGGTTCACGGTGCTGAACGCTGTTAAGCCGGTGGTTGTGAAGCCTGAGACAGACTCAAAGAGGGAATTGACAAAGACCTCCGCCCCTGAGCCGGAAAAGAAGGGGAAATAAGCAAAGCTTCCCAGAAGGGAGACAAAGGCAAAAAAAAGCACACTCAAGACAAGGGACTGGGACATGCTCAGCTCGTCCGCCTTCGGCCTCAGACTCAAAGAGTATTTCAGGGTGCCGTAGGCCAGGAACGCAATCCCCGCAAGGATGTTTATAGCAATCCCCCAAACAAAGCGGGAGTATTCCTCTCCTATGCTCAAGGCAACAATCACTGGCACGATGCGGAGAAGCCCTGAAAGAATCAGCAGGTATCCGAGGTAGCTGAGGACATTCCTCAAGCGCTCACCCCTTCCCTGATACTGTCTTCTGGATTTGGGATATTGCAGCGCTTTTGGCCACAACTATTAGAACATCCCCCTTGTTGATAGTTGTCTTGGAACCTGGTATAACGAACTCGCCGTTCCTGTAGATTGCGCCTACAACAGCTTCCTTGATGACAGCAGGCTTTCCGATGAGCTTGCTTTCTTCCCCCACAGCGAGCTCAAACACCTCTGCCTCTCCCTTTCCGAGCTGGGCTATTATTCTGGGCCCTGTGCTCTCAAGCATCCTCTTAATTTCAGTGACAGTTATGCCCACAACAGGCACGACTCCCTGAATCTGGAGCTTTGCGAAGAGCTGCTCGTTCTCGGACTTGTTGACCCGCGAAATGATTGTCGGCACCTCAAGGCTCTTCGCTATCTCGCAGACCATGAGGTTTGTCTTGTCATCGTTCGTGACAGCTATGACAGCATCAGCCTCCTCTATGCCTGCCTGCTTCAGAACATCCATCTGCGTCGCGTCCCCGTGTATCACAACAGCGTCGGTCTTCTCCGCGACCTCCTCTGCGAGGGACTCCTCTGACTCCACAAGGACTATCTCCTTTTTTTCAGAAGCGAGCATGTTTGAGAGCGCCTTTCCGACCTCCCCTGCCCCGATTATTATGACCTTCATTTTCCATGCTTAAACTCTGGTCTTTGCGCAACCCGCCGCCCCTTATGCAAAGGGGATGGGGCCACCGTGATTTGAACACGGGTTGCCAGCTGTCCGTCTCATCGTGTTGCTCTCAGCAAACTTGACGAACCCCGAGCTGGAGTGATAGACCAAGCTACACTATGGCCCCATCAGGAAAAAGAAAAGACAAAGGATTTAAAAGCTTTGTGACTCTGCCAAGGGGTTGGTTTGCCGCAGGGCTTCGCGCAAAGAAGGAAAAGGAGGCACCGCTGTCTTTTTATATCCTGCTTCATTACCTTTAAACAAATGCTTCCGGAAGCACTGATCAAGAGAATAAGGCAGGATTCCTCGCTTGTCCACAAAGACTTTGAAATGTTCAGGGACTTAATCCGGGAGTCGCGGGACAATGAGTGGCTTGCAAGGTTCCATTCCCTGCCAGAGTACCTTCCCCAAAAAAATGACAGAATAAATTATCTGGGAGAGTACGCTGCTCTGCTGGAACAGGCGGAAACGCACGCTGAGAAAAACAGAACAATAAGGGGGAAAGAAAAAAGAGGCGTTAAGGGAGAGGTGCACCTTATCCACCCCTTCAGAGTGATGTTAGCCCCGCCCCGCGGAACTCTTCCCGGCTCAAGCTATTTTGAGAAAGACAAAGACGCATACCTTGAAAGGATATCACACCTGCTTTCTGATGAACGAATAAAACAGAACTATCTCAAGGTTGTGAGGGAATTTCCCGAAGACTACGCCGGCTCAACCTCTTTTCTCTTGGAGGAGGGTTACGTTGACATCGTTGTTTTCACGCGCTTTTTGAGAGGAACCCGCCTGCGCGGCTTTACGCCGCCCTCTGGCAGCTTGTTTTACGCAGGAAGCTACGCAGGAGAATGCCTGGATGCGGCAATAATAGAGGACCGGCTCGGCGGAGCCCCGAAGGAAAAATCGCACCTGCTCGAGGATGCAGTGCTCCAGTACCCCTCTGCAATGAAGCTGTGGATTAAGAGGGCTTACAGCGAAATCCCTGAGCCCTCGCTTGGAGAACCCCTGTTTTCAGAGGATAAGATAATAACAACAAAAGACTTGCGGTGAGTTCAGCGTGGGCACAAACCTGGAAATGCTTGTTGAGGCCTCTGCGAAGATAGCGGAGAAGGTTCCATCCCCTTCTTGCTACAACGGAAAGCCTGTTGAGCAAGTTTTCAGGAATTTACAAGATCTGAACATAAGCCAATGCGAACTCTCAGACCTCGTGACAACAGACGAAGTTGTAAGCGCGAGCGAAACAATCCAGCAACTGACAACGCCCAGAGCCATTCCTCTTTCTGTGATTGACGATTACGAAGGGACAAAGCTTGATGGTGACATACGAGAAATCGCACAGAGAAGGGTGAAAAGGGGAATAATACTCCCCTTGAATCTGGGGTGGGCCCTGTCAAAGGCGTGGAATCACCTCTCAAAAAAAGGCGGCAGCCGAGAATATCTCAGCGGGGTGGACAAGCTGGAGAGAGTTTTGAGGGACAAAGAGGCGTACAGCGTTTTTCTAAGGGAGCTGGAAACGTATGTGAACAGCACAACCTTTCCAGGAAGAAACAAGGCAGTCCTGCCGTACATCAAACAGCGCCTTGATGGTGAGAACAGAGCCCTCCTGATTGACATAGCCTGCTCAAACATGTGGTTTGCAAGGGAAGTGAACAAAAACATGAAGAACGTAGAGGTCGTGGGCTCAGACATATACAGGGTTGAGCCTGTGAAAGGGGCTGAGAAACTAAGGTTCATAGAACAAGACATCACAGAACAGGACCTGGACTGGCAGGGCTTGGAAGGAAAAGCGGACGTGGTCACGTGCTTTTATCTCCTCAACCACTACCTGAGCAAAGAGGCGGGGGAGAGGGCCATCTTCAACATGGCGAGGGCTCTTAAAAATAACGGCATCATAATTGCGGGCTATGAAAACACGCATCCCTTCATACCCTACGCAAGGCCTTACTACAGATACCTCGTGATTGAGAAGCGAGCCAATCCCTCACCATTGAGAGTGGTTGACGAAATAGGGCCGCCGCTCAAGCAGAGGCCTCCGCCGGGGTTTTAGTGCCGACTCAAGGGCAGAGCATGAAAAGCCTTTAATACTCCAAAACAACACATTTAGGAGAGTGCATCTTGCAACTACATGCAAGGGAGCTGAACCTGCTTTATTTAAGGGAGGCTACAAAATGCCTGATTACGCCGGGAAGGACACGGAAAGAACAATCACGAGCTGGCTCAGAAGGTTCCTTGCAGAACACCAGAATGGCATTGCAGCAGGAATAGGGGAGGACTGCGCAGTAATACCTGTAAGGGAGAAAGAGTTTTTGCTCCTCACCGCTGACGCTCTTGTTGAGGGAACGCATTTCAGGAGGGAATGGCTGAGCATGCGAGAGCTCGGCATCAAGGCAGTGGCGCAGAGCGCTGCAGACATCTGCAGCTGCGGCGGTGTTCCGGGAACTGTGCTGGTTTCCATAGTGTGCCCTCCGAGAGAAGCAGAAGAGACAGTTAAGGGAATAATGAGGGGCGCGAAGAAGGCGGCGGAGAGGCACTCTGCGAGGATTGTGGGAGGCAACATCTCCAGAGGCAAGCATCTTGCTGTGACAACTGCGATGACAGGAAGGGCGGAGAGGGAAATGCTCTGCCTCAGGAGCACGGCGAGGCCTGGCGAGGCAATCTGCGTGTCAGGACCTCTCGGAAAAAGCGCAGCAGGCCTGAGCCTTCTCCGGAAGGGCATAGCCAACGAGAGGCTTACGCGGCACTTCAGGAAGCCCTTTGCTGATGTTGATGCAGCCAGAAGAATCGCAAGGATAAGCAGGTGCATGACTGACCTGAGCGACGGGCTTGTTGAGGGGGTGAGAAACATCTGCGAGGCCTCGGGAGCAGGGGCAGAGATAAGTCTCGAGAAGGTTCCTGTGAGCAGAGAAGCGCTAAAAGCCTCGGAAATTCTGGGCATTGACGCAAAATACCTTGCTGTGGCAGGGGGGGAAGAGGCAGAGTGGCTCTTCACCCTTGGAAAAGAAAGGATTAAAGAAGCTAAAAGGTCTCTTCCGAACATGGCTGTAGTGGGAGAAGTAAATAGCAGGGCTTTCGGAATCAGGGTTATTTCAGGAGGAAAGCCAGTCAGTGTAAAGCAGTGGTTCAGGCACTTCTAGGAATCACTGAACCAGAACCCTGCTCACGTGCTCGCTTTTCTCAACTCTAAGGACGTGCTGCACGAAGCTCTCTATCTTTGACTCGTGGCTCACCAGTATTGCCTGCCTGGCTTCCAGCTGCTCAAGCACGTCCCTCACCCTGTCAAGCTGGGCGTCTGAGAAGCCGTCAGTGGGCTCGTCAAGAATGACGAGGTCCTTTGTCTTAATGCTGCTCACGAAGTCGTTTATTGCCTTGTTGAGGGCGAGGCGGTAGGCAAGTGACAATGCTGTCTTCTCCCCGCCTGACAGGTCGGTGACAGGAATCTCGTAGCCGTTCTGCTCTGCCACAGGGGAGAAGTCCTGGTCAAGTCTCACAGAGAGCGTTTCCTCCTCCACAAGGAGGTTGAACCACTGGACGAACACCTCGTTGAACTCCTGGTAGATGCCGCCCATCACGTGCCTCTCCATGGTCCCAATCAGGGGGATGAAAAACTCTTTCAGCCACTTCGCCCTTGTTTCAGCGAGCTTCGCCTTCTTTCTCCACTCTTTCCTCTCTGTTATTTCCTTTTTAAGAGAGATTGACCTTTCCCTGGTGCTGGATATCAATGACTCAACCCTTGACCGTTCTGCAACAAGCGCGGTGTGCTCATCCCTCGCTCTCTCAAGGGCCTGCCTCTCCTTTTTTAGCTCGCTCTCAACATCCCTGCCCTCAGCGAGCTTCTTTTGAAGCGACTCTATCTCCCTCTGGGTGCTGTCTCTTTCGCTCTCGGTCTTGGAAATCTCGCCCAGCAGGGTTTCCCTTTTTTTGATTAGGGACCCCCTCTGGCTCTCAAGAGCCCTTCTCCTTTTCTCAGCCTCCTCCCGGGCGAGCGCCTCCTGCATCTCCCTTCCCAGTTTTTCAAGCCTTTTTCTTTGCTCTTCCCTGTGCCTGATGCGCTCAGGGGACGAGAGCTCTTTGAGTTCAGAGGCAAGGGCCTCATGCCTCTTTTTTTCCTCCTCAAGGCGCTTTTCCTTGGCCCCTATTTCCGAGAGCTTCTCCCTCAGCACAGCGAGCTGCGCCTGCTTGGCTGAAAGCTGCTCCTCCAGCGAAAGGGCCTCTGCCTTCTGCGACCTTATCCTCTCAATTTCCTCTCTCAGGCGCCCCTCTTCCTTTTTCAGCGCGTCCAACTTCCTTTTTGCCGCTGATATCTTTGAGAGCTGCTCCTCAACAACTGCCTTCTTGTGCTCCTCAGTCACATTCTGCTTGCACACAGGGCACTTGCTCAGCGACTTGATGTCGCTTATGAGATGCTGGCTTTGCTCAACCACCTTATTCAACTTGGCCATTTCTTCCCGAAGAGAACCCATCTTCTCCCCTAGCTCAGACTCCCTTTCCTCAAGCTCCTTGAGCGCGGAGAGCTTCTTCTTCAGCGATTCAATGGACCGCTCCGCCTCCTCCTTTTGGGAGAGAATCTCTTTTTTCAGCCCCGCTTCCCTGCCCAGCTCCTCAATAAGAAGCCCGGAGTTCCTTATTCTTTCCTCAAGAATCCTTGCCTTTTGCTCCTCCTCTTCAATCTTTTTTCTGAGCTCAGACTCCTCAGCCCCGAGTTCAT
>CAYVGP010000042.1:0-8199 GCA_964451135.1 uncultured Methanosarcinales archaeon | reverse complement strand
AAAGAGAGCATACTCAAGAGCGACACAGCCAGGGAAGCGAAGAAAGCAAAGGAAACCCGAAAGGAAACAGAGCCCGCCAAGGCAAGCGCGGGCAGCGAATAGCAAGCACGATAACCCAAACACCTAAGAGGTCATTCGGATGCCCAAGAAAAAGGAAAAGGAACCAGAAAAAAAGGAAGAGGAGCCCGTTGTGGAAACCGAGGAGGAGCCCATAGTTGCTCCTGAGGAAGAAGTTGAAGTAGTTGAGGCCATAGAGGACGAGGATGAGGAGGAGAAGATAGCTGCAAAGCAGCGCCTCAGGTCAGACAAGCTCTCATGGACTCCAAAGACAGAAGTAGGAAAAATGGTTCACAGGGGCGAACTCACAAGCCTTGCCGAGATACTTGACTCCGGAAAAAGAATTCTTGAGCCTGAAATAGTTGACGTCCTGCTTCCCAACATCGAGGTTGACCTGCTCATGGTGGGGCAGTCCAAGGGAAAATTCGGGGGAGGCAAGAGAAGGATATTCAGGCAGACACAGAAAAAGACAAGAGAGGGAAACAAGCCCCGGTTCATGACGTACGCGGTTGTCGGGAACAAGGACGGGTTTGTCGGCAGGGGATACGGCAAGAGCAAGGAAACGGTTCCCGCAAGGGAAAAGGCAATCAGGAAGGCCAAGCTCAACATAATCAAGATAAGAAGGGGCTGCGGCTCCTGGGAGTGCAACTGCAGGGAAGCCCACTCAATACCCTTCGCTGTGAAAGGCAAGTGCGGCTCTGCAGAGATAATCCTCATGCCTGCCCCGAAGGGAAAGGGGCTGATAGTTGAAAGCGAGTGCAGGAAGATGCTTGACCTCGCCGGAATAAGGGATGTATGGGCCAAGACAAGGGGGCAAACGAAGACCAAGATAAACCTGCTCAACGCATGCTTTGACGCCCTCAAGAAGCTTTCCTCAACAAAGGTTACCTCAAGCGCTGCGGAGAAGATGAACATCGTTGACGGCCCCGGAGGTGAGAGGGTTGCCGGCTGAGCAGAGCGAAAAGGCAAAGCAGGGAAAGGCCCCTGAAAAAAAGAGCATGATTGCGGTAATCAGAATCAGGGGAAACACAGGCATCAAGAAGGAGATAGAGCGCGCAATGAAGCTGCTCCGCCTCCACAACCAGCACGCCTGCGTGGTTGTTGAGGACAGCCCCTCGCTGAGGGGCATGCTCCAGAAGGTCAAGGACTACGTCACCTACGGACCTGTCTCAGATGAGACCGTCAAAGCCCTTGCAGCCAAGAGAGGCGTTCCCTACAAGGAAGAGGAAAGGCACGCGTGGAAGAAGAAAAAGAAAAGGTTCTTGTCTGTGAACGGCAAAAAGTACGAGCCATTGTTCAGGCTCTCGCCCCCAAGGGGCGGCTTTGAGAGGGGCGGCATAAAGAGGCCCTTCGCAAAGGGAGGGGCGCTGGGCAACAGGGGAGAAAAGATAAACGACCTAATCAAGAAGATGCTTTAATGATTAAGATGACATTCAAGAAAAGAAAGAAGAACTCGCGGTTAAGAGGCACCCACACCCACGGATGGGGCTCCAAGAAGAAGCACAGGGGAGCAGGAAACAGGGGAGGAAGGGGAAAAGCTGGGAGCGGCAAGAGGGCTGACGCAAAGAAGCCCGGCTTCCAGAAGAACCCTAAGTATTTCGGAAAATACGGCTTCACCCCTATCAGGAAAGAGAGGGCAAACGCCATCAACCTTAAGACGCTGTTCTCCAGCCTTGGAGGATGGCTCAGGGAAGGGAAAGTCAGGGAATCAAAGGGAGTTCCCGAGGTGAATCTTGAAACCCTTGGGTACGGAAAGCTCATCGGGGCGGGCCCTGCGCTGAAAGCAATAGCTGTTGTTGTAAGTGAAGCCACTGCAAAGGCGGTGGAGAAAATAGAGAAGGCAGGCGGCTCTGTAAAGCTGCTTTCTAAGAGAGAAGAGAGCAAGAAACCAGCCGAGGAAGAAAAAGGCGAGGCAAAGAAAAAAGGCAGAGAGGACGGGCCTGAGAAAGAGGCAGAGGGATAGCGAGATGGGATTATTTGACACAATCATTATGAATCTGCCTGAAGTGACTTCTCCGACACAGAAACGCCTCTCATTCAAGGAAAAGCTCAAGTGGACAACCGCAATTCTCATAGCCTTCTTCGTTCTCGGCATAATACCCCTGTTCGGCCTGGGTCAGAACGCGCTTCAGCAGTTTGAGTTCCTTTCAATAATCCTTGGTGCGAAGTTCGGAAGCATAATCAGCCTTGGCATAGGCCCCCTTGTCACAGCATCCATCGTGCTTCAGCTCCTCAACGGCTCAGGCATAATGAAGATGGACCTCACAACAGATGAGGGAAAGCGCAGGTTCCAGGGCATCCAGAAGCTCCTCTCCATCTTCTTCATAGCATTCGAGGCTCTTATTTACGTGTTCATGGGAGGTCTCGCCCCCCCTGCGGAGATAGCGGGAACAGCCCTTTACTTCCAGCTTGAGCTCCTGCTTGTGTTCCAGCTCACAGTGGGAGGGCTCCTCATAATGCTCATGGACGAGGTGGTGAGCAAGTGGGGATTCGGCTCAGGAATATCGCTCTTCATAGCTGCAGGGGTTTCGCAGAGCATATTCATCAGGGCTATCTCTCCGCTGCCAAGCCCGACGAACCCTGACATACCCACCGGGGCAATTCCCCTGCTCTTCACAAGCCTGGCAAACGGGGACCCTGTAACAGCAGGCATACAGGTGGGAACCATAGTCGCAACCCTTCTTGTTTTTGCAATGTCAGTGTACAGCCAGGCGATGAAGATTGAGATACCTCTGTCTTTCGGCAGGATAAGGGGTTACGGGATGAGGTGGCCGCTGAACTTCCTCTACACATCCAACATCCCTGTCATACTCATTGCTGCTCTGCTCGCAAATCTCCAGCTGTGGAGCAGGCTGGTCTTGAAGGAAGGGGCAAACGCGTTCAACGCATGGATAAGCCCCCCAAACATTGTTGAAAAAATAATTACTGCGAGCATCACTAGCTACGACATTGCAAGAGCGTCGGTTTTTCTCACAATAATGATTCTGGGAAGCATGATGTTCTCATGGTTCTGGATGCAGACAGCAGGGATGGATGCGAAGAGCCAGGCAAAGCAGATAATGGCTTCAGGACTCCAGATTCCGGGGTTCAGGAAGGACCAGAGGGTTCTTGAACGGCTTCTGGACAGGTACATAAAGCCACTGACCATTCTGGGAGGAATTGCCATAGGAATACTTGCCGGAACAGCGGACCTCACGGGAGCCTTCGGGGGCGGAACAGGGCTGCTGCTCACTGTTATGATTGTTTACAAGCTCTATGAGGAAATAGCAAGGGAGCACATGATGGACATGCATCCTGCTCTCAGGAAGTTCATGGGGTAACTCAATGGGACTTTTCAACATTCTTGACCCTGCGCTTGACGTAATACTCGGGCCCTTTGCAAGGATGAGCCCTGCATTGGGATTAATTCTCATAACATTCCTTGTTTCTCTCCTGATTGTGCTGATTTACAAGCTCACAACCGACCAGAAGCACATGAAGTCTCTCAGGGAAAGGGTGAAGAAGTACCAGCAGAGGATGAAGGAGCTCAAGAAGAACCCTGAGGAGATGATGAAGGTCCAGAAGAAGATGATGGCTGTCAACATGGAGCTTATGAAGCACTCCATGAGGCCGACCCTCTACACCTTCATCCCCATAATAATTATTTTCGGCTGGCTTGCAGCTCATTTCGCCTACTACCCTGTTGCTCCGGGAGAGCCATTCAATGTCACGCTGAGATTCTCAAAGGGCACGGCAGGAAACGTCACCATACTCATCCCCTCAGAGCTTGAGCTTCTTTCTCCAGCCACAGCCCAGATCAGCGAAGAGTCCCCTGTGGCCTCGTGGACTCTTAAGGGGCCTGAGGGCGAATACCAGGTGTTCTTTGACTTCAACAACGAGAAGCTCCAGAAGCGCGTTGCGGTAAGCGACAAGAGAGGGGTTTACGCAAAGGCAGTCAAGACAAAGAAGAGCCTCTTTGACTACATTTACTCAGGAAGAGAGGGCTTCATCCCGAAAGAGAGCAGGGCTGTCGCGATCAGCGTGTCTTACAGCTCTGTTAAGCCGCTGCCATTCACAATATTCGGCTGGAAGCCGGGGTGGCTGGGCACCTACATCATTTTTTCCTTCGCATTCTCAATACTTCTGAGAAAGCTCCTGAAAGTGCAGTAGAAATTTTGTTAGAAAAAAGGAGTAAATAAAATAGACCATCATGCCCCTGCGATTATCTCGTCAATCTTTTGCTTCAGGGCTTCCTTCGGGAGGGCTCCGACAGACCTTCCTATCTCCTTCCCGTCCTTGAAAACGATAAGGGTTGGAATGCCCATTATCCCGTACTTGCCGGGGATTTCCTGCTCCTCCTCTGTGTTGAGCTTGGCAAACTTGACCTTGCCGCCGTACTCCTTTGAAAGCTCCTCAAATATAGGGGCCATCATGCGGCATGGCCCGCACCACTCTGCCCAGAAATCCACCACAACCGGCACATCGCTCTGAAGAACTTCCTTCTCAAAGTTTTCTTTTGTCAGGTTAAGCATTGCTAACACCTCCTCAAAAAAAAGAATCAGAAGCCCTTTAAAAAGTTTGTTAATGCTTCCCAAATTCAGGTTGAACAATAAAGGCCTGCCAAGGCATCATCGCTGAGACCAGTGCAATCCTTATCCGCCCTCATGGAGCAGCCCTCGGAAAGGGCGCGCATGCCTTTGCAGGAATTCAGGGGAAAAGATTTATTAATAAAGCTGCGTTCACGCTTTACATAATCACGTTTTGGTTTGTTTTGATTGAGGTTTATTTTCAAAAAAGGGGTTCTAAAGCCAGTTACGAAGCATTCTTGCAAACAAAAACGGCTGAATAAAAAAATCCGGAGGTAGCATTAAAGTGAAGCAGCACAAAAAAAGCGCGCGTAAAAAGAACAAAAACATGACTTGGTTCATTGCGGCGATGATAGCAATTGCAGTTATTCTCAGCTTAATACCCTTTCTTAAGAACAAGGAAGCGCCTAGCAGTGAGAAACAGCAGCAGGAAAGCGTTGAAGCAGCACCAAGCGCGGACAGGGTTCTCGCAGAGGTCAACGGAGAGAAGATAATGAAGAACGAGCTGATGCAGACTCTTCAGAGGGTAAGAAGAATCTACGGCGTGCAGGTGAATGAGGAGGTTCTTCTGAACCAGACAATAGCAAGGCTTCTGCTTTTGCAGGAGGCAGAGAAGCAGGGATTTAATGTTTCTGACGAGGAGGTTGAGCAGGCTGTGGAAAACCTGAGGAAGCAGGTTCCTCCGGGCCAGAGCCTTGAGGCAATACTTGAGGCGCAGGGGCTTGACCTTGAGAAGGCAAAGAAGGAAATCAGGGACCAGAAGCTGCTTGACAAGTTCCTCAGGACAATCATAACAGATGAAGAGGTTGAGAAGTACTACAACGAGAACATTGACGAGTTCTCAGCCAAAGAGGGAGAGATAAGGGCTAGGCAGATACTCGTCAAGACAGAGCAGGAAGCAGAGGAGATAAGGCAGAAGCTTCTTGAAGGGGCTGACTTCGGGGAGCTTGCCAAAAACTTTTCGCTCTCGGGAGACAAGGCAGTCGGCGGGGAGCTCGGCTTCTTCAACAGAAGTGCGATGGTTGCTAACTTCTCAGACGCTGCATTCGCCCTTGACATAGGGGAGATATCGCTTCCTGTAAAAACAAAGTACGGCTACCACATCATCCAGCGAGAGGAGGGCGTGCTGCCCCTTGAGCTTGTGAAGGACGGAATAAGGAGAAGGCTTCTCAGCCAAAGGCTGCCATCGTACATTGCGGAGCTAAAAGCAAAGGCGGATATAAAGATTTACAGTGAGGAAGAAGCGGCAGCCACGCAGCCCGCTGAGGAGCAGGCACAGGCTGAGCAGGTCCAAGAAGAGCAGCCAACTCAGGAAGCAGAGGCCCGGCCAGCGCAGGCTCAGGAAGAGCAGGCTTCTGCGCCAGAAATAACAAGCTTCAGCGACACAGGAAAAGAGATTTGCACTGAGGAAGGAAAGCCGGTGATAAGGCTCTTCTCAACAACAGTGTGCCCGCACTGCAACTGGATAAAGGACACCTTTGACAGCGTCGCAAGTGAATACATGGACAAGGGGCTCATCGTTGCGCACCACTACCAGCTCAACACAGGGGACGACGAGCTCACGCCTGAAAAAGAGAGCTATGTGCCCCAGTCTGAGAGAGAGCTTTACAGGGAGATGAACCCTGACTCCACTGTCCCGACATTCGTCTTCGGTTGCAAGTACCTGAGAATCGGGAACGCCTACGAAAAGGACGAGAACGGGCTTGCGAAAGAGGAGGCGGAGTTCAGGGCAGTCATAGACAAGCTCCTTGCAGAGGCTGGCCAGTAAGAATTCTTTCTTTTTTGTTCTTTTTTTGTTTGTCAGCAGGAGTTATTAAATTCAGCGTTGGCCTTTTTCCGGCTTAGTGTGAATGCATGTTTCACAGGTTAAGAGAGAGCAGAAATAAAGAAAATAAAAAAACAAAACCTCAAAGGTCGTTTATGGTCAGGATTCTGCACTTTGTTTCTGAGTTCTTCACCTTGCTCTCCATGCCCACAAGGTAAACCACGTTTATCTTCTCAGCTGTCTGCACAAAAGCCTTGTCTATTTCGCCGTCAAAGACTATTGCATAGACTCCGTTGCTCAGGCTCTTTATGGTTGAGGCAAGCTCGGAGAAAGGCACCTTTCCCAGTATGTTGAGCTTTGTGTCAAGGATGTAGGCTCCCCTTGTGCCTATCAGGTCCTCAAGCATCTCCTTGAAGGCCTTCTTCTCCTCCTCGGAAAGCTTGGGAGGCGCGCTCGGCCTCCTAGCTGCCGGTGCCACAGGCCTTGCAGGCCTTGCTCCGCTTCTCTGGGCGCGCCTTTCCTGCTCCCTGCCAACTGGCTTGCCCGCAAGTTCCAGTTTCGCCTGCTCCGCGGATATCCTGCTTCTAAGGGCCTTGTGTATCTCCTTCTTCGTTATCTCCTCAACCTCCTTTCCGTCAGGGGCCTTGGTGACGTAGTCTATGTCAGCAACAGAGGTTAGCTCCTTTATTATGAGGTCTCCTCCCCTGTCTCCGTCAACAAACGCTGTTATTATCTTTCTCTTTGAGAGCTCCACTATGGTCTCAGGTATTGAGGTGCCGTTTATGGCTATGCAGTTCTTGAAGCCGTGCTTGAGCAGGTTCAGCACATCCGCCCTTCCCTCAACTATGATCACCTCGTCGCTCTCGTCAACTGCCGGGCCTGCGGGAAGCCTGTCCTTGCCATACTCCTGGATCTCCATTATCCTGACAGAGTAAGCCACCTCGTCAGCAAGCTCCTGCGAGTCAGGCATCACGCTGTCAATGAGGTGCTTCAGGAGCTCCTTGGCCCTGTTCACGACAAATGTTCTCTTTGATATCCTCACATCCTCTATCTTGTCAACCCTGATTTTGGCGTTACAGGGCCCTATCCTCTGGATTATTTCAAGGGCTGCTGCGATTATGCAGGTCTCTGCCTTGTCAAGGCTGGAGGGGATTATTATTGTTCCCCTTGTTTTTCCGCTTCTAGTGTCCACATTCACTTCTATTCTTCCTATTCTGCCGCTTCTCTGCAGCTCTCTCAGCTCAAGGTCTGTTCCCAGCAAGCCCTCGGTCTGGCCGAATATTGCCCCTATGACGTCGGGCCTGTCCACAACGCCGTCTATCTCTATGGTGGCGTGGACTATGTACTTTGCTGATACAGGACTTATCTTTGCCATTGTGATAACCTCCTTAATCCATGAGCTTTCCAGCTCTCTTTTCCTATGCTGCTTAATGGCACAGAGAAGTAGTTCTTATTCGGCCTTCCAAATAAAAAAGGGTGATGCCGGTGAACATGATGAACTACCTCCTCAGAACAAACCAAGGCAAAAAACTGCAAACTTGCCTTTTTTCGCCGAATTGAGCGTGATTTGATGAAATGTGACGGTTTTGGAACCTTGGTTTGCTCCTTTCGCCAAACAGCAGCATGAAAGGTTTTGTCGCCCGAAACACTAACCCCCGAGCTCATAGCTTGACTTTCGTCGTGAGCTCCACCGGGTACTCTCGTGCCGGGCTGAAATCCGTGGGAGTGTTTCCCATTCACAGCCAAAACTTCCGTTTCAGCTCGTAAGAGGACCCATCCACGGATCTTTTTTGCAAGAGTAGGAAGGCAAAT
>CAYVGP010000041.1:0-8348 GCA_964451135.1 uncultured Methanosarcinales archaeon | reverse complement strand
TTTTTGGTGTTATTGGATAATGGTACCTAATGGAAAGGTTTAAATATGAGATACTACTTTCCAATAGTTAATAATGTTGTCAAACCTATATCGTTGAGGTGAATGAATGAAAAAAACAACCATCCCTTTAGCTGCACTCGCAAGTGCGCTTCCTTGGCTTCTTCAATATTCGTACGCGCAAAGCCCTAAGAAGCCCGCTTCATTTCCCGACAGAAAAACAGCGGCGCCAGACCAACAAACAAGGATGCTTCCTTTGGACAAGGTCCCGCTTGACAGCCTCGTAACTAAGAACGCGCTTGACGCCTACAACAAGTCCGTCTTCGGCCTGACAGCAACATACCAGCCCAGAGACGGCTCAAAAAACCCGCTTTTTTATGATGTCAAAACCCTCAGCGAGCACCCCTCCGTGGGTGTTGTGCCTGTTCCTCTTTCCGGCGTTGACAAGATTGTTCTGAACTATGCGACTCCTGAGAAGGACAGGTTTCCCGGGAGGGTTCTTTTTGCATACGCAGAGAACTACACGCCGGGGCACAGGTCAAGCGTGAAGGGAAAGAAGCTGCACCTCTTGCAGAATGGAGTGATAGACCCTGACGACTTTGAGGCAGGAAAGGAGTACCAGCTCATCGCCTTCAAGGTTCTTGGCGAAAAGAATTTTGACTATTCAACTGTCAAGCTCGCTTATGACCCACGGGAAAAGGCTGTTTTTGCAGTTGATGAAGAGGGAAACAAGGCAGCTGTGACTGCATCTGTTGAAGGCACAATCCTTCCATTCAGGCCTGAGTCCGACTTCAAGAAGCTTATTGACAGGGTCAGGGAGCTTGAAAAGGACTATTCCTCTCTCAAGAAAGGATTCGGCAAGGCAGTGGAAAGCCTTGAGGAATCCCTCCAAAGAGAGAAGCGCCTTGCTGAAATAACTGATTTCTACAAGAACCTTCTCAGCGAATACATCAAGGCGCCCAGCACCCACGAGGTCTCTTTGTCTGCAGGGAATGGCCCCTCCAAGCAGACGCAGGACTACGGCTTTGCTAAGGCAGACCTTTCCCATTCAGGCCTTGAGTTCCGCCTCTCGGCAGGCACCAACCCCAAGATAGACAACAGCCTTGAGTACGTTGCCACTGCTGATGTGCAAATAGGAAAGAACGGCAAGGCAAAACTGGTGACCCCCCAGGGAGAGGTGGAGGGCTTCTACAACAACAACAGCCTTGTTTTCTCTGCCGAAGCATTCAAGCTCCTAGGAATAAGCCCAAATGTCAGGGGTCTGCTGGGTCTTGAGATTGACCTTGAGTCCGCAGGCATAAGCGGCTACATTGGCAAACAGGACATGCACGGAAACTCTTCAAGGAAAACCGCCACTGCCAATGCAGGCCTCAGCGCTTTCAAGAGAAACAATGACGGAACATACTCCCTGCGCCTTGACATTCTGCTTGGCGCGGGAAAAAGCTACCACGACGAGGGGCCGAAGGAGCCGGACGATGCTTACAAGGTTGAGGCAAAGCTCCTTGTTGCCGGAAAAAACCTGGAGCTAAGGTCAAACCTTGCCTACACCCTCTTCAACGGCAGGAGGGTTCAGGGGCTGAAGGGAGGAGATGTGTCAACAGGCGCATTCACAGAGGAGCAAAAATCCGCAATGCTGGAACTGATTTACAACAACGGAAAAATAACTCCCTACATCCAGGGCGGCTTCACTGAAAACAATGCCCGCTACCCAGGAGGCCAGAAGATTGACACCAAATACTGGAAGCTAATGGGGGGGCTCAGATTCCCGCTTGGCAAGCATTTTCCAGGAAAAGGCCACAGGTGATGCTCATGAACGCTAAACAAACAATTCTTTTAATGCTGGGCATTATGCTCGTTTTTGCTTCTGTTCCGCACTTTGCGGCTGCAGACGGCGGGTGCAACGGCCAGACAGGATGCATGATCGGCTGGCTTTCAGATTACGACTGCGACAACATCGCGGACATTGTTGACAACTGCATTTACGACTGCAACCCCGACCAGCTGGACTCTGACAACGACGGCATTGGTGACGCGTGCGAGGCGAACAACCCTCCTGTTTTGAGTCCTATTGGGGATAAGGTTGTTGATGAGGGTTCTTTGTTGAGTTTTGTTGTGTCTGGTAGTGATCCTGATGGTGATGTGTTGAGTTTCTCGGCGAGCAGTCTTCCTAGTGGTGCTGTTTTTGATTCTGTTAGTGGTTTGTTTTCTTGGGTTCCTGGTTTTGATCAGGCCGGTGTTTACACTGTTACGTTTAGTGTGAGTGACGGCAAGCTTAGCGATTCTGAGACTATTACTATTACTGTTAATGATGTTAACAGGGATCCTGTTGTGAGTCTTGTGAGTCCTGGTGATGGTGCTGTTTCTCAGCCTTTGGGTTTGGATTTGGTTTGGTCTGGTAGTGATCCTGATGGTGATTCTCTTTCGTTTGACTTGTATTTTGGGACTTCTTCTAGTCCTGGTCTTTTTGTTAGTGGTTTGTCGGGTGAGTCTTTTTCTGTTTCTGGTCTTAGTTATTCTACTGTTTATTATTGGCGTGTGGTTGCGAGGGATGGCAGGGGCGGTTCTGCTTCAAGCCCTGTGTGGAGCTTCACAACCATGCAAAGGCCGAACCAGCCCCCCCAGGTGACCTCGTTGTCAGTCTCCCCCGCCTCTGTTAAGAGAACAGAGTCATTCAAGATTTTTTGCTCTGGCTCAGACGACTACACCCCCCAGGGCCAGCTCACGCCCTTCATACAGTACAGGCTTCCCAACGCGAATTACTGGCAGCAGGCCTCTGCCACCTACGACACCAGCAACAGCAGGTGGCAGGCAACTGTTGCCACAACCACTTCAGACTCGCAGCTCGGTTACTGGGACGTGAGGTGCCAGTTTGCTGACAAGGAAGGGCTGAAAAGCCTCTGGAGCTCAAAGAACAACGCTGTTTTTGTGTCCAACAACGCCCCCTGGATAAGCCCCAATATACCAAATCAGGAAAGGGACGAGGACTCCGGAAGCTGGAGCATTGACCTTGGAAATTATGAGAATGACGTGGAAGACGGGGACTCAGGGCTGACATGGAGCGTGTCAGACGTTAACACAAGCCTCTTCTCAGTATCTATGAGCGAGGACACTGCCACATTCACCCCCAAGCCCAACGCTTTTGGCACTGACAGCATAAGGTTCACGCTGCGCGACTCTGAGGGAGCCACTGCGTACCAGCAAGTCAGCGTTCATCTCAGGCCTGTGAACGACCCTCCTGTGCTGGACCCAATCGGGGACAAGCAGGTAAGGGAAGGCGAAACGCTCAGGTTCAAGATAACTGCCTCTGACCCTGACGATTCTGCATTAGTGTTCTCAGCAGCCAACCTGCCTCCGGGAGCAACATTCAACCCCTCAACCCAGGTCTTCAGGTGGACCCCTGGCTCAAACCAGTCAGGGACTTACAGCGGCGTCACATTCAGGGTGTCTGACGGCAGGCTGAGCGATTCAGAAACAATAACAATAACTGTGCTGAACGTGAATCAGGCGCCGAGCTTGGAAGGCATTCCTGACAAGGCAACTGATGAGGACACAACCCCTCCTCTGAGGTGGATTGACCTCTACAACTACTACAGCGACGACGAACCCGCTTCTCAGGCGTCTTTCGCAGTAGTGAACCAGTCAAACCCGGGGCTGATACCTTGTTTTGTTGAAAGCAACCGCTTTATCACTTGCGACAAGCCAGCAAAGGACTCCTTCGGCCAGTCTATTGTGGTTGTCAGGGCAACAGACGCAGGAGGGCTTTCTGATTATGACTCCTTTGTTGTCACAGTCAGGCCTGTGAACGACGCGCCTGTGGCATTATTCACGGTTTTTCCATCAACAGGAACCACCCGCACAACCTTCGCTTTTGACGCATCATCTTCATACGACGTGGAGGACTCTCCATCCGAGCTCATGGCGAGGTGGGACTTTGACGGAGACGGCACCTACGACACCCAGTTTTCAACAACAAAGACAGCAACGCATCGCTACTCTTCGCCGGGAACCTACAACGCAAGGCTTCAGGTCAAGGACAGTGACGGCGCGACAGACACAGCCACAAGGGCAGTCGTGGTTTCCGAGGCGCCCGTCCATGACTTGGCCATTGTCAGTGCGAGGTTCCCCTCCTCTGCTCTGGAAGGCGAGACTGTGGTGTTTTCCTCCATGGTTGAGAACCAGGGCAACAGGGAAGAGAGCAGCGTTGTGCGCTTCTATGTTGACGGCAACGAGCAGGACTCCTGCAGAGGCCTCCTCATAAACCTTGCGCCAGGGCAGGTAAGCACTCCCTTCTCATGCTCATGGAAGGCAGAGCAAGGGACTCACGAGCTGAAAATAGCTGTTGACACTGTGCCTGGGGAGACAGACACAGCTGACAACTCAAGGTCATCCTCCGTATTGGTCAGGAACAACGCTCCTTCGGTCGCTGCGCGCGCCAACCCTGACAAGGGCTCTGAGCCCCTCGTAGTCCGCTTCGCCTGCGATGTCTCAGGAGGCAACCCTCCTTTTGAGTTTGCTTGGGACTTCGGGGACGGCTATTCAAGCACTGAGCAGAACCCTGCGCACACCTACGATAATGACGGGAACTACGAGGCAACGTGCTCTGTTACAGACAGCGACGGAGACAAGGGCTCAGGCTCTGTCACAGTAAAGGTTGCCGCGGCTTTTCCTTCAGTCACTCTTTCCGCAGAGCCCACATCCGGGCTTGCGCCTCTTGCTGTTGACTTCGCCTGCAATGTATCGGGAGGCAACCCCCCTTATCTCTTGTCATGGGACTTCGGGGACGGCACTTCCTCTGATTCGCAGCAGAGCTCTATTTCCCATGTTTATGCGCAGCCGGGAACATACACCGCCGAGTGCCAAGCGGTTGACGAGAACGGAGCCGGGGAAAGCGGCTCTGACACAGTCGTTATCAGGGCGTTCAGAGATAAATTTCCAAGGGCAGTTGCAGACGCTGTTCCAAGGCAGGGCTTCGCTCCCCTGAGCGTGAACTTCTCGTGCCAGGGAATCGGCGGCGATGCCCCGCTGAGTTACAGGTGGGACTTCGGGGACGGCTATTCAAGCACTGAGCAGAACCCTGCGCACACATACACCGAGCCGGCAAACTACTCTGCCACGTGCACAGTCACAGACTCAGACGGGGACAGCGACTCCGACTCTGTGGAAATAAGGGTGGAGGAGAAAAAGCTCGTTGTAAGGGACCTGGCAGTTGTTTCTTGGCTGTTCCCAACAAATGCTGAGGAGGGAGATGCTGTCACGTTCAGCGCAAAAGTGCTCAACGAGGGTTCTGTTCCAGAGTCAAGCAATTTGAGGTTCTTCGTGGACGAGCAGGAGCTTTCAGAATGCAGAAGAAGCTTCCAGAACCTTGAGCCGCAAAGCATGACTCCCAAGTTTGAATGCTCATGGAAAGCAGAGGAAGGCTCCCACGTCTTGAAGATAGCTGTTGATGCGGTTCCCAACGAAAGCGACACTTCAGACAATTCCGTGGAATCCGAAATAGTGGTGGAGCCGAAAAAATGGCCGCTTGTTCCCATCAATGTTTCAACATGCGCCGGCTCAGGCGTGCTTTTCGTGTACCAGAAGGAGCCCTTCCAGGAGGCATCTGCCTCTTTTGTCTCTCCCTTTGATAACGTTGTTGTCTTTGCCCGCGCATCCGCCAAATTCAAGATTTTCAGCAACGGCCAGCAGCTGAACCCAATACTCTTGAGGCACATCAACGACCCCTTCAGCATAAGAATCTACGTTTACAGCGTGACACCCGGAAGCATGGTCTTTGTTGAGGCCTTGGAAGGCACCACTGCAAGGGAAATCCAAGGCTATCTCTCCCAGCAGTCTTCAAGCCCTGTTTACGATGTGGACTCCATAGAAATGAGGCTAAACAACAGGATTTCTGGAGATATTTACCTCATACAGGGCCACTACGATCAGGTGTTTTTTGACAAGTACACAATTAACAGGAAAGGAGAGGGACCTGACAACAGGCTTTTGAGGTTCTCGCTCTCCAAAGACGGAGAAATCAAGCTTAACAGGGAATTCAGAAGCCCCCGCCCAGATGGAGTGGAGGGAGTTGTTGTTACGGGATTTGACATAGCTCAAAGCGAGGAGGGCACATACAGATTTGAGGTGGATACAGAGGACAGCATATACTGGCCTATTGTGAGCTGCCCTGTTCCGTCCCCCAAGAAGCCTGACCTCGCATGGCTTGATGATTTCAGAACCAATCCAGCGCAGCTCAGGGCAGGGGACTCTCCCGAAGTCTTCATTTCATTTGCCAACATCGGAGAAGGAGATGTTAACGGCAGCTACAAGGTAAGGTTCAAGATAATCAAGAACGGGAACGTGCTGCTTGACAAGTCCTTCTCAGGAAACCCCCTTCTCAAGTCAGGCGAAAGCCAGCTCTTCAGCTACAAATCAGGCATTTCCCTGGACGAAGGGACATACGCCTTCAAGTTCATTGTTGACAGCCAGAACGACGTGGAGGAGTCTGACGAAACCAACAACATCCATTCAGAGCAGGTGACTGTTTCACGGGCATTGAGGCATGACGTGGCACTTTACAAACCCGCAGCCCCCTCCAGCGCAGCTGAGGGCGATTCAGTAACCTTCAGCTCCAGGGTGCTGAACGAGGGCGACTTCCCTGAGGACAGCACTGTGCGCTTCTTTGTTGACGAGGTTGAGCAGGCAGGTTGCAGGACAAGCTTCTATGAGCTCGCTCCCGGCCAAAAGACGCCGCGCTTTGAGTGCTCATGGCAGGCAGAGCCCGGAACCCACACCTTGAAGATAGGCGTTGACATAGTTGACGGCGAAACTGACACTGCTGACAACGTATTTCACAAAACAATAACTGTCGGAGCTGCGCCTTACTGCGAGCTTGAGATTTCCAAGGAGGACAGCACTGACCCTGTCCTGCCAGGCGGGACTCTTAATTACACAGTTACCGTGACCAACACCGGCACTGGTTATTGCACAGGAGGAGGCGTTAAGGTTAAAGAGCATTACGACGCCGGCACTGTCTTTGTTTCTGCCGCACCTGAGCCTGTTGCTGGCAATGATGAGTGGAACTTCGGAGAGGTGCCTCCCGGCGAGGTTAATGTGATTGACATTGCTATGCGCGTCAGCGAGGACGCTCCCTGCAACCAGAGCCTTGTTAACAGGGTGTGCGTATGGGCAAAGGAGCTTGGCGACTGGCAGTGCACCGCTGAGGAGACCTTCGTGGAGTGCCCCGCGCCTGAGCCTGTTCATGATCTTGCTGTGGCGGATTCGGTTTTTCCGGGTTTCAGCCTGGAAGGCGAAACATTGGCGTGGTCTGCCAAGATAGAGAATCAGGGCAACAGGGAAGAGAGCAGCGTTGTGCGCTTCTTTGTTGACGGTTTTGAACAAACGCAGTGCAGAAAGAGCTTCTCCGCTTTGGAGCCAGGCAGCAAGACCGGCGCTTATTCGTGCTCTTGGACCGCTGTTGAGGGCTTCCACACGCTCAAAGTCTCTGTTGACCCTGTCAGCGGAGAAACTGACTTGTCGGACAACTCTGTTTCCCAGAGCTTTGACGTGGGCTCAAACAACCCTGTGGTTGTTGTCTCAGCCAGCCCCTCATCGGGGTCTGCGCCTCTTGATGTTGCCTTTGGCTGCGATGTCTCAGGAGGCAACCCTCCTTTTGAGTTTGCTTGGGACTTCGGGGACGGCTATTCAAGCACTGAGCAGAACCCTGCGCACACATACACCGAGCCGGCAAACTACTCTGCCACGTGCTCTGTGCAGGACTCGGACGGGGACTCGGCTTCAGGAAGCGTGGAGGTGAGGGTGAAGCCGCCGATTCAGCCGTCTGTGCACGACCTTGCCATTGTGGGAAGCGAGTTCCCTGACTCAGGTATTGAGGGAGAAACACTTGAGTTCTCCGCAGTTGTTGAGAACCAGGGAGACGAAACAGAAAGTTCTGCCTTGAAGTTCTTCGTTGACGAGGCAGAGCTTGTGAATTGCGAAAGGGAAATCTCCTTGGGCGCAGGGGAGCGCACCGGGAGGTATTCATGCTCCTGGACAGCATCTCTTGGCTACCACGTATTTTCAATACAGGTTGAGCCTGTTATGGGCGAGACTGACTTGGGCGACAACTACGATTTCAGGATTGTTAATATTGCAAGAAGAACAGAATGCAACGATAAGCTGGACAACGACGGGGACGGCTTGATTGACTACCCTGCTGATCCGGGATGCGAAAACAGCTCTGACGACTCCGAAAACGAGCCCCCTATTGCTGACTTTGTTTTCTCTCCTGAGAGCCCCTCTGTGTTTGAGGATGTCACCTTCACAAGCACCTCCACTGTTCCTGACAACTACATAATGAATTATATATGGTCAAA
>CAYVGP010000040.1:0-8362 GCA_964451135.1 uncultured Methanosarcinales archaeon | reverse complement strand
ACGCCCTGCTTCTTTTAGTCAATTTTTTCGTAAAAAATTGCGGGGGAAGGGATTCGAACCCTCGTAGGCACTAAGCCAGTGGATTGCCCAGTCACAGGCCTAAGCCTCCTCACTCAAGCCTTGGCAAAGCTTGAGTCCACCCCGTTTGGCCGCTCCGGCACCCCCGCGTGAACAGGATAAAGGGTTTAAAAGCATTATAAAAAGCTTTTCTATGCAGCAAGCGCAGCAACAAATCGCATTGCGCCTATAAAGGACTCTTTCCGGACTCAAGGTCTGGTCCGAGATTTTTAATGAAGAAAAGAAAGAGTTTTTCTTGAGGCCATAAAGAACTATGCCAGCTTGGAAAGCTGGGCCTCTATTTCCGCGAGTTCCTTCTCCAGCTTCTCCATTGTTGTCATGGGCTTGGAGGGCTTTTTCTGCTCCTTGTGCAGCGGCCTTGGCTTGCGCTCCGGCCTTATCACCTCTGACAGCTCGTGAGGGATGTGCTCCTTCACCTTGGGAATCTGCGTTTTCAGCTGGCTGATTGTTGCGAAGATGTCTTTCAGCTTTGCTTTCATCTCCTCAATGGTCTGCTCCTTTTCCTGCCTCACCTTCTTCAGTTTCTCAAATCCCTGGAGGATTTCAAGCATCTCCTTCGCAGAGCTAAGCACGTTTTTCCGTATCTCCACCGGCTCCTCAATCACCAGGTAGTATGGCTCTGACTTTGCGTCTTTCATGAAACATCCCTACTCAAACAACGTGCTTGTGATGACGTTCAGCTTTCTGCTTGCCTCGTCAAGGTTCTGCTTCCACTCGTCCAATGCTGAGTCCTCTTTCTGTTTCAGCTTTTCCAGCTTCCCCAAGAGTTCGTGGGCCTCGTTGAGCTTGGTTTTCAGCTGCCTGACCGTGTCAGCAATTGACTTGAATTCATCCACCTTAACATATAATGGTCCGGTTTTTGGTTCCATTCATTTCACCTTTTTGCGAGTTGACGGTTTATTGATGTCAGTTTTTTCAGTGTGTATTCCGCGGCGTTTCTCAGCCTGTCGCATTCTGCGTTGAACTCTGTCTGGATGGAGGAAACCTTGGAAAGGTCCTGCTCCGAGAGCTTGAGGTAGCTCTTGAGGTCGTCAATGTTGTCGTGCGTTTCCTTGACTGTTTCCATGCTGACGAACTTTGTTTCCGGGACATTGCCAAGCTGATCGTAAATGGCCTCCTCCTCGGTTGGCTGGGGCTCCTCAGGTTCTGCAGTCTGGGTTTCTTCTTCCCCTGCCTCTGGCTGCGCCTGGAATTGGCTCTCCGCAGGCTGCGTCTCTTTTTCCGGCTCCTGCATGAAGCTTGGCTCGGGAACCTCCTCTTTTTGCTCTGAGGGCTCCTGCTCAGGAAGAGCTGGCTGGGAGGGCTGCGGAGCAGCGGGCTCCTGCGCCTCCGGCGCGCCGGATGGTTCAGAAGGCAGGGGCTGTTGTTGAGCCGGCTCAGGTTGTTCGGGAGATGGGAAAGAGGCCCCTTTTTCGTCAAGAGAAGGAAGGTGCACGTCAATGTCTGAGGGCGGCGCTGATGGCGGAGGCTCCGGGAAGCTGTCCATGCCTCCAAATCCTGCGTCTGCCGAGCTTGCCTGTCCGGGCTGGCTCGGCTGGGATGGCTGCTGCGAAGCGGACTGGGCAGGGTCCATCAGGGAAGCGTCAGGCGGCGGGGGAGGTATGTCAAGGTTGAAGTCCTGAGAAGCCTGCTCCTCTTTTTTCTGTTTTTTTAAGAAATCCAGTATTCCCACTTTTTTGTCACCCCACAGGAAAAGGAAAGGGGAGAGTATTAAAAATTTTTGCACTATTAAGAAGGGGTTACATTGCGTCAGGGGGAAGGAATCATAAGCTCAATAACAACAATCCGAAAACAACAATAAATAAAAAGACGCGCAACCTCGTTTTCTTTTTTAATGCTTCGCGGAAAGTTGGTTCTTGAGGACGGCGCTGTTTTCCACGGATACTCCTTTGGTTCTACCTCTTCTGTTGCGGGAGAGGTTGTTTTCGCAACTGGGATGGTCGGCTACCCTCAGAGCATGAGCGACCCCAGCTACAGGGGGCAGATTCTTGTTTTCACATACCCCCTGATAGGAAACTACGGGGTGCCTGGGCGGGAGAAGGACAGGTTTGGCTTGGAGAGGCACTTTGAGTCCGGCAGGGTTCAGGTTTCCGGAATAATCGTTGACGACTACTCTGAGGAGTACTCAAGCTGCTTCGCAGAGAAGTCCCTCGGAGAGTGGCTCAGGGAGTCGGGTGTTCCGGGACTCTGCGGGATAGACACGAGGGCCCTGACAAAGAAGCTGAGGGAAAAGGGCGTAATGCTTGGAAAGATAATAATTGACAAGGATGTGGGGCTTGAGGACCCGAACAAGAGAAACCTTGTTGCAGAGGTCTCAACCAAGAAGGTTGTTGAGTACAAAGCAGAGGCGGGCAAAGCAAGGCTTTGCGTTGTTGACTGCGGGTGCAAGAACAGCATAATCAGGGAGCTTCTTGCAAGAGGGGCTGATGTCGTCAGGGTTCCCTTTGATCACGAATTCTCTTCTCTTGATGTTCACGGCTTTGTTGTTTCCAACGGCCCCGGAGACCCCAAGATGTGCCGGGAAACAGTCAGGGAGCTTAGGAGGGTGATGGAAAAAAAGTTGCCTGTGTTCGGCATCTGCCTCGGAAACCAGCTGCTCGCGCTTGCCTCAGGAGCCAACACCTACAAGCTCAGGTACGGGCACCGGAGCCAGAACCAGCCCTGCCTTGTCAGGGGCACGAGGAAATGCTTCATAACCTCGCAGAACCACGGGTACGCGGTAGATGCCTCTTCTCTCGCAAAGGAGTGGGAGGAGTGGTTCACAAACCTGAACGACAACACCAATGAGGGAATAAGGCACAGGTCCCTGCCCTTCATGTCTGTGCAGTTCCACCCCGAAGCTGCGCCGGGGCCGAAAGACACCGTGTTCCTTTTTGACGAATTCATCAAGCTAGCGATTGAAAGGAGTGGAAGGGGATGAGGAAAAAACCGAAAAAGGTGCTTGTGCTCGGAAGCGGCGCGATACGGATAGGGCAGGCAGGGGAGTTTGACTACTCCGGGTCCCAGTGCCTCAAAGCTCTCAAGGAAGAGGGAATCAGCGTTGTGCTGGTGAACCCCAACATAGCCACAATCCAGACATCAAGGGAGCTTGCTGACAAAACCTACTTCCTTCCTGTGACTCCTTATTTTGTTGAGGAAGTCATAAAAAAAGAGAGGCCGCAGGGGATAATGCTTGCCTTCGGGGGCCAGACAGCCCTGAACTGCGGGGTGGAGCTTTACAGGAAAGGAGTTCTGAGGAAGCACAAGGTTGAGGTGCTTGGAACAGGAGTGGAGTCAATAATAGCAACAGAGGACAGGGAGATTTTCGCTGAGAAGCTGAGGGAGATAGGGGTTAAGACTCCCAAGAGCTTTGCAGTGAGAAGAATAAGCGAGGCCCTTGAGGCGGCAGAAAGGATATCCTACCCAGTGATGGTCAGGGCTGCGTTTGCGCTGGGAGGCAAGGGCTCGGGGATTGCGTACAACAGGAACGAGCTTGAGGAAATAGCTGCCAAGGCCCTGAGCGACGTTCCCCAGATACTTGTTGAGGAGTTCCTGGGAGGGTGGAAGGAGGTTGAGTACGAGGTGGTGAGGGACAGCCACGGAAACTGCATAACTGTGTGCAACATGGAGAACTTCGACCCCCTTGGAATCCACACAGGGGAGAGCATAGTTGTTGCTCCGAGCCAGACCCTCACTGACTTCGAGTACCACTCCCTGCGCCGCATCTCCATTGACGTCATAAGGCACCTCAACGTTATCGGGGAGTGCAACATACAGTTCGCCCTGAGCCCCGACAGCTTTGACTACAGGGTCATAGAGGTTAATGCGAGGCTCTCAAGGAGCTCGGCTCTCGCGTCCAAGGCCACAGGCTACCCCCTTGCCTTCGTTGCCGCGAAGCTCGCCCTTGGAAAGTCCCTGACAGAGCTTCCCAACGCAATAACCAAGAAGACAATGGCGTGCTTTGAGCCCGCTCTTGACTACGTTGTTGTGAAAATACCGAGGTGGGACCTTGACAAGTTCAGGAGGGTCAGCAGGAGAATAGGCTCTGAGATGAAGTCCGTGGGGGAAGTTATGGCGATAGGAAGGAAGTTTGAGGAGGCCCTCCAGAAGGCAGTTAGGATGCTGGGGCAGGGTATGGCGGGAATTGTCTGCAACTCCATTTCGTTTGAAGACTTGGAAGGGGAGCTTTCAAGGCCCACTGACAAAAGGGTCTTTGCAGTTGCCGAGGCGCTTGGAAAGGGCGTTGGAGTGGAAAGGATAAGCGAGCTCTCAGGGATTGACAAGTGGTTCATCCACAAGATTAATAATGTTGTAAGCACAGCATCAGAGCTCTCTGAGAGGGGGCTTGATAAGGGGTTAATAGCAAGGGCCAAGAGGCAGGGGTTCTCGGACAGGCAGATAGCCCTGCTCGCCAAGAAAAGCGAGGACGAGGTTTTCTCCCTCAGGAAGCGGCTCGGGATAAGGCCGTTCGTGAAGCAGATTGACACGCTGGCAGCAGAGTACCCTGCCAGGACAAACTACCTCTACCTGACGTACAACGCTGAGGAGTCTGACGTTGAAAGCAGCAGGAGGAGCAGCGTCATGGTGCTCGGAAGCGGCGCTTACAGGATAGGCAGCTCTGTTGAGTTTGACTGGTGCGCTGTCAACGCAGTGCTTGAGCTGAGGAAGATGGGCTACGAGGCAATAATGGTGAACTTCAACCCTGAAACAGTGTCAACCGACTACGACGTGTGCGACAGGCTCTACTTTGACGAGCTCTCGTTTGAGGTTGTGAGGGAGATATACGAGTTTGAGAAGCCGGAAGGCGTTGTGCTTTCTGTCGGCGGCCAGATACCCAACAACATAGCAATGGAGTGCAGGAAAAACGGGGTTAGGGTGATTGGGACAAGCCCTGAGTCAATTGACAGCGCAGAGGACAGGCACAAGTTCTCCGCCCTTCTTGACAGGCTCGGGATTGACCAGCCGGAGTGGAGGGAGCTCACCAGCCTTGAAGAGGCAAGGGCGTTCGCTTCAAAGGCAGGCTACCCGGTGATGATAAGGCCCTCCTACGTCCTGAGCGGCTCTGCAATGGCTGTCGCCTTCAGCGAGAAGGACCTTGAGAAGTACCTCACGAAGGCAGCTGATGTGTCCAAGGAGCACCCTGTTGTGCTGAGCAAGTTCATAACAAACGCAAGGGAGATAGAGATGGACGCTGTGGCAAAAAACGGAAGGATTGTTGTTTACGCCATAAGCGAGCATATTGAGAACGCAGGGGTTCATTCCGGTGACGCTACGATGGTATTTCCCCCGCAGAGAACCTACATAGAAACAATCCGGAGGATAAAGATTGCGACCGAGAGGATTGCTGCCTCGCTGAGAATAACAGGGCCCTTCAACATCCAGTTCATAGCCAAGGACAACCGCCTAAAGGTCATAGAGTGCAACCTCCGGGCATCAAGAAGCTTCCCCTTCGTTTCCAAGGTGTCGGGCGTTAATTTTGTCAGGGCAGCGACAAGGGCGATGATGGGGAAGAGGGTTCCTCTTGGAAAAACAACGCTGGACCTCGCCTGGGTCGGCGTCAAGGCCCCCCAGTTCTCCTACTCCCGGCTCAAAGGCGCAGACCCCATCCTGTCTGTGGAGATGAACTCCACAGGAGAGGTTGCCTGCCTCGGAGACACAATAGAGGAGGCTTTTTTGAAGGCGATAATGGCAACAGGGATGAGGCTTCCTGAAAAGAACGTTCTTCTTTCTCTTGGCGGGGAGAGGAACAAGGTGGAGTTTCTGGAGTGGGCCGCGAAGCTCAGGGACGCTGGCTTCAGGCTCTTCGCAACCGAGCACACTGCCGAGTTTCTCAGAAAGCACGGCATAACAGCAGAAATGGTTTACAAGGCGCACAACCTCCACAAGAAGAACAACGTCATTGACATGATGAGGAACAGGGGCATAGAGCTTGTCATAAACATACCAGACGATTTCAACGCCGCGTCAATCGGCGACGACTATCACATAAGAAGAAGCGCTGTTGACTACTCAGTGCCTCTCCTTACCAATTTGCAGCTCGCAAAGCTCTTCATAGACTCAATCCTCAGGCTGAAAAAAAGGGATCTGGCTGTGAAGGCGTGGGAGGAGTATGTGTGATTTCTTTGAATCAGGAAAAATGAAGAAGAAAAAAACAGCAAAGCCCTTTATGAGGGTTTTAGTCTGGCCATTTTGGCCATAACTTCTGCCAAGACTTTTGCAACACGTTCTGACTTCGTTCTGGAATAGTTAAGCAAACGAAGATACTCTTTTTTAAGATGCTCTTCTGAGATTTCAAAAGGAAGAATGCCATATTTATCCGCCTTCATAATTTTTTCAAGGTTAGTTATAAACGTCACGGCGATATATGTTTCGTCATCGGGAGAGATATAGTTTGTATCAAAAAAGTTAACGAACCACCCGAAAAGGCGTCCCGCTTCCTTCCCTATATCCTCAATCGGGTCTTCATCTCTCAAATAGACGAGCAAGTCTTTGCTAAGGTTATCGAGAATAGTAACAAAATCATCCCGGCTATGCTTATGCTTATCCTTTCTGGCCTTCCTGTAACCCTGAAAAAAGCTCTTTCTGAAATCATCTAATTTGTGCTCAATCTCCTTTTTTTTCGCTCAATGAATTCCTTAAAAAGTTTTTCAGCAAACTTGTCTTGCTCTTTCTCATAGTTATATCCCATAGCAATCACCTCTTTTAATATGCTCACTTAAAAACGGGCGAATAGTTATTTATATTTTTCCAAAATTTTTACCTGAATCGCTTCCTTTGTCCCTTGCACATAACAATAGCTTCATCAAAGCTTTTTTAAATGAATGCCTTCTTTCTGTTTGGATTATGAGGATTCACAGCGTCGGCGGGTACAGCGAGGTCGGCAGGAACATGACTGTTGTTGAGGTAGGGGACGAGGCAGTCATTCTCGACATGGGCCTGCACCTGGAGAACTACATAAGGCTGACCGAGGAAGAGGACATTGTTAAGGTTCCGCAGAGCAAGCTCATAGAGGAGGAGGCTGTGCCGGACATCTCTGCGATTGACGGCATCAGGAAGAAGGTGAGGGCGATAGTGGTGAGCCACGCCCACCTTGACCACGTCGGGGGCGTCCCGTGGCTCAGCAACCGCTTCAACGCAAAAATAATCGGCACCCCCTTCACCATTGAGGTTCTGAAAGCCATTCTGAGGGATGAGAAGATAAGGCTGAGAAACGAGCTTGTTGCGCTTAGCCCTAACTCCTCAATGAAGCTCAGCAACAGCCTGAAGGTTGAGTTCATACAGACAACCCATTCCACGCCCCAGACAGCAATAGTGTGCCTGCACACAAAAGAGGGAAGGGTTCTTTATGCCAACGACTTCAAGTTTGACCCTGCCCCGGTCATGGGCCCGAAGCCCAACCTTAGGCGGCTGAGGAAGCTGGGCAGGCAGGGCGTTAAGGCCCTTGTTGTTGATTCCACGTACTCAAAGCAGGAAGGGAAGATGCCCTCTGAAAGCATTGCGAGGGAGATGCTGAGGGAAACCCTTCTCAAGGATTCAGACGGGAAGAGAGCAATCGTTGTAACAACATTCTCCAGCCACATAGCAAGGCTGAGAAGCATAGCTGAGTTCGGGAGAAAGATGGGGCGAAGGGTTGTGTTTCTTGGGAGAAGCCTTAGCAAGTACTCCTTCGCTGCTGAGAACGCCGGCATATCCCAGTTGTCCAAGGAGGCGGAGATAGTGAGGTATTCCAACAGGGTTGGGAGAAGGATAAAGCAGCTCGTGAGGGACGGGATTGAGAAGTACCTCCTTGTTGTCACAGGCCACCAGGGCGAGCCAAAGGCTGTTCTAACGAAGATGAGCGAGAACAGGTTCGCTCTTGCCCTCGGCGAGAGGGACAAGGTGGTTTTCTCCTGCAAAACCATTCCCACGCCCACGAACATAGAGAACAGGAGCCACGTGGAAAGGGTGCTGACAGAGGAGGGGGTTGAGGTTGTGAAGGACGTGCATGTTTCCGGCCACGCTGCAGGGGATGACATAAAGAATTTGATAGATATCACTAAGCCGGAGTGGGTGGTGCCTGCCCACGGCCCTGACGAGCTCAAGGAAGGCACGTTGAGGATATGCGAGTCCCTGGGGTATGACAGGAAAAGGGTTCCGCTTCTGAAGAACAGGGAGGTTATTGAGGTTTAGGCGGATGTTCTGGGCAGGGCGTTTTCTGCAAAAAATATTTTCAATATTGAAAAAATATAGTTTTTTCTGCCTCCCCAACCATGTGTAGTATCATGACATATGTCACCACCTTTAAAATCCGGTTTTGTTTTGCTGG
>CAYVGP010000039.1:0-8483 GCA_964451135.1 uncultured Methanosarcinales archaeon | reverse complement strand
CCCCTTGCGCCATTCTGCTTTGTTTCTTATGCTTAGCGGTTTGTTTTCGCATTTGAGCATGAGGCCTGTTAGTCTGCCGACAAAGCACTACCGACCTTATTGTCTCATTAACAACTCATGCGCAATCAAGAATGCTCATAAAATAACACTGTCCCCTTGAATGGTAGCCGCTGCAACACGAAACAACTGCTAAAAATCCACATTGAAGAGCTTCACAAAGGGAAGAAATTCAACAAGACACTTAGAGAGTTTGCGGAAGTGTTCATAATCCAGTGAAACGACATATCCGCGCCTGGGTTCGTATTTCTGTACAAAGCTTTGGAATGACCTTGTCATGAGAGGCCTCGTAAGCTCGGACTTAACTTCAATTGGAATCTTCTTTTCTTCGATTACAAAATCTACTTCTGCCCCTGATTTTGTCCTCCAGAACTTAAGGGAGACTCCTTTTTTCACTAATTCTGAGAAAATCAGATTCTCATACAACGCTCCCAAGTCTGTGCGTTCAGTGGAAAAATTGTTTATGCAGACGTTCCTGAAACCTGAATCATAAAAATAGAGCTTCGGGGCCTTTATGAGTTCAGTTCTCTTATTGGTATGAAAAGACGGAACCCTTTCGCATATGTAGGTTTCTTCCAGTATCTTGATTTGCCGCTTGATGCCCCTGAAAGAAAATCCTGTCAGCGAAGAAAGCTCATTATAGTTTACGAGGTTGCCTATCTGAAGGGAGAGGGACTTGAGCAGCGAAAGCAGGCGATCATTATCGCTTAAGCCCAGCAGCTCCTTTATCTCCCTCAACAAAAACGTGTTGAAGATATTGCGAAGCACTGTTTCCTTTTCAGCACGGGTCTTAGAAAGCACTACCCGGGGGTAACCGCCGTAGAGCATAAACTCCTGAAGATAATCGTTAAGCTCGGCAAGAACCTCTTTGCCGTAAGCACTCTTGGCATACACTTTAGCAAGCCGGGGATCTTTCGCCATTAAGAACTCGTGGAAAGAGAAAGGCAACAACCTTATAAGGAATATTCTTCCAACCAGAAACCTCAAACTCTCTATGGACATGTCTGGGGATGAGGAACCTGAAATGATGATCTTGGTTTTGCAGGTGTCATACAGGTACTTAAGCTTTCGCCCGCTCTCTTTGGCGTATTGAATCTCGTCAATGAAAAGGAAATCGTAATCAGCCACGTGAAGTTCGGCAAAGGAGTTGATGTCGTTCTCAAAAAGAGAAAGGTGCCTTACATCCTCAAAAGTGACCATGTTAACATTTTTCAAGCCTGAAAGGATATGCTCTACAAGGGTTGTTTTGCCGCTTTGCCTTGGGCCGACTACAGCAATAATCTCCCTGCTTTTCAGGAAATGTTTGCATTTTTAGCAGGGTTAAAATTGCTGAGATTCAATGATTGCAGCGAGGAGAGAACGGCAGTTTAGAAGCCGCAGCTCTCTGAGTAACGTGAAGAAACAATTAAAACAAAAAAGCAGGGGATTTTGTGAAATCCTGTTCATGTTGTTCTTGTGCTTGCCGGCGGCAACGCGGGAGATCATTCTCCGTGATTCCATGGCATAAAAACAACGGCCAACGAGAACACCGTCATGCCGACGACAGGAATTTCAAAAGCGGGCCAGCAACCCAGATTAGAGGAAATCAGGGAAAATTATTTATACCAACCAAGCATGCCACGGAAAGGTGATTGTGATGGAAGAGGCGCTTTATTTGGAGGATTCCTACCTCAAGGAGTTTGAGGCAGAAGTGAAAGAGGTGAATCAGGGCAAGTTTGTGGTTCTTGACAGGACTGCCTTTTACCCCAACGGAGGGGGGCAGCCGTTTGACACAGGAACTATTGCCAAAGGGAGCGAGGAGTTCAGGGTTATTTACGTTGGGAAGTTCTCGGGGCAGATAAGCCATCAGGTTGACAGGGAGGGGCTGGAGCCCGGAGACAGGGTCCGCTGCACAATTGACTGGCAAAGGAGGTACGCTCTTATGAGGCACCACACCGCTGCCCACATTCTCAGCGGAGTGTTCCACAACGAGTCCGGCGCGAAAATAACAGGGAACCAGCTTGACGTTGCGAAGGGAAGAATAGACTTTGACCTTGAAAACTTTGACAGGGAAAAAATACTGGAGTACTTTGAGAAGGCGAACGAGATTGTGAAGAAAGACCTTCCTGTGAAGGTCTATTTCATGCCCAGGGAGGAGGCGTTGAAAATGCCCGAGATGGTGAAGCTCGCAAACATACTTCCCCCTGCAATCGAGACGCTGAGAATAGTTGAGATAGTGGGCTTTGACAGGCAGGCTGACGGCGGCACCCATGTCAAGAGCACAAAGGAAGTCGGAAAGATAGTGTTCCTGAAGGCAGAGAACAAGGGCAAGAGCAACAGAAGGGTTTATTTCTCGGTGGAATAGCCCCCTGCTCTTCTGACAAAACAGGAGGATGCGATAAGGATGGAAGGCAATGAAAAGGCAATAAGGGTTAACTGCAGCTTCTGCGGAGCTGAGATGGTGTGCCCCCCAGACATGATGGACTCCGAAAAGCACATGTGCGGCGATTGTTTCACGAATCCTGAAATCGTAGAACGCGAGGAAGACCTGGAAAAGGTTCACATTGACGTGCCCAAAGACAAGATTCCTGAGATGGTGGCCGGGAGCTTATCAGAGCACCTCATCAGGGAAGTGTTTCCAGCTATGTGGAAAGAAAAAAAGGAAGAGTTGAAGGAGATGTCCAAGAAGAACCTTGCAGAGGAAATGTTCGGGTGGGGCGCGTATCTTGCGGCGCAAGAGATTCTGCGAAATTCCGGAAAGTTTGAGGAAGAAGAGTTTGAAGAGGGCTCTGAAGGAAAAAATCCCGGCATCTGAGCCTGCTTGGAAACCCTCTGCCTCGCGAGTTCTGCTCTTGGAACCTCTGTTTTGGGGGCGTGGTTAATGCGCATCGCCATAATCGGAGCAAGCAGGGAAAAGAGCAAATACAGCAACAAGGCTGTTAGGGCATACATCAGGAAGGGGTGGGATGTTGTGCCTGTGAACCCCCTTTATGATGAAGTGGAGGGCATTAAGGCAGTGAAGAGCGTGAGCGAGATTGAGGGAAGGGTTGATGCAGCCTCCTTCTACGTGAGGCCCGAGATCGGAATCAAGGTTGCTGACGAGGTGATTGAGAAGGGAATTCCTGTTGCATACCTCAACCCCGGCTCTGAATCAGAGGAGCTTGCTGAGAAGCTTGAGAAGGGGAATGTGAAAGCTTACGCGGTGTGCTCAATAAGGGCAGTCAGGGAGAACCCGGAGCTTCTGTGAACAAAAAAGCGAAACGTATTAATATGAATTGAAAACCCTTTTTTTAAGGTGATTCTGTGGGAAAAAAGTTCTTGATCAAGCACAACAGGCCGGATTGCATAGGCTGCGCTGCGTGCGCTGCTGTGTGCCCCAAGTTCTGGGAGATGAAGGACGACGGTTTTTCATCAATAATAGGCGGGAAAACAGAGGAGAACAAGTGGGAAACCCTTGAGATAGACGAGGCAGAGCTTGATTGCAACATGGAGGCGGCTGAGTCCTGCCCTGTTAACGTCATCCACATTGTTGACGAGGAGTCAGGCAAGGAGCTCATATGAGGAGGCGAAGATTATGAAGATAAAGGGTTGGAGGGGAGGAATTGAAGAGGCGCCGTGCGACATGGTCGCAGTCGGCATTTACGAGGACGATTCAAGGCGCGAGGCGCTGAAAGGCCTGCCCCCCGAGATTACAAGGGCTGTTAATGATTCCATAAAAAGCAGGGAGTTTGAGGGGAAAAAACACAGCGTGAGGGTTTTTGACACGCTGGGAAAGATAAGGGCGAGATGGCTTGCTCTTGTCGGGCTTGGAAAGAAGAAGGAATACGACCTTGAGGGAATGAGAAGGGCTGTTCATTCTGTCAGGGAAAAGGCTGACTCGCTGAAGGCGAAGGCCTTGGCCCTGCACACCGAGAGTTTCCTTTGCGATGGCAAGGAAAAGCTCTGCGGCATCGCATTGGGGGAAGGGGCATCCCTCGGCCAGTACTCCTACGAGAAATACAAGAAAAAAAAGGAAAATGAGTTTCATGTTTCAACAACCCTGCTTCTTAACGCGCCGCCTGCCCTGCTGAGATGGGCAAGGGCAGGGCTCTCCCTCTCAGAGGACGTGAAGCTTGCAAGAGACATGGTGAATGAGCCGGGAAACGTTGCTACGCCCTCATTCCTGGCCAATGCTGCCAGAAAGATTGGCAGGGAGCGGGGAATAAGGGTCAGGGTTTATGGCAGGAAAGAGCTTGAGAGGATGGGCATGAACGCCCTTCTGGCTGTTGGCAGGGGCTCAAAGAACGAACCCCTGCTGATAGTCATGGAGCTCAATCCCGGCAAGAAGGGCGGAACAGCTCTTGTGGGGAAAGGCATCTCGTTTGACTCAGGAGGCCTCAACATAAAGCCCGGCAACTACATGAACAACATGAAGGAGGACATGGCGGGAGCTGCCTCTGTTCTTGCTGTTATGAGGTTTGCCTCAAAGATGGGGTACAGGGAAAGGCTTCTTGGGATTCTTGCCTGCGCTGAAAACATGCCCTCAAGCACTGCCATGAGGCCGGGGGACGTGGTAAAGTCTTACATGGGAAAAACCATTGAGATACTCAACACAGATGCGGAGGGCAGGCTTGTTCTTGCTGACGCGGTTGCCTACGCAGAGGGGCTTAAGCCGAAAAGGATTATTGATGTGGCGACGCTGACAGGTGCCAGCATTGTCACTCTCGGCTACGCTGCCACGCCGGTGATAAGCACTGACGACAAAACATTTGAGAGCCTTGAAAGCGCGGGCAAGGCGTGCTATGAGAGGGTGTGGCGATTTCCATTGTGGGACGAGTACAAGGACCAGATAAAGTCTGACATCGCTGATGTGCAGAACCTTCCGAGGGGAAAGGGCTACGAGGCAGGAGTCATTGCAGGGGCTGCTTTCATCAGCGCATTCATTAAGCGCACGCCGTGGACCCACCTTGACATAGGCGGAACTTCCTGGTTCCCTGAGCAGGCCTACTACGTTCCCAAGAACGCCACAGGCATACCTGTAAGGCTGCTTACTTACATGCTTATGGGCTGGGCCTGATTGGAAAAGTCTTTAAGGTACATTGTTTTTCTTTTTCTCAAGATGCACGAGAGGTTCATGAGGCTGGCCCTGAAGAACGCCCTGAGAGCTGACCCGTTCCCAAATCCCCGGGTAGGGGCTGTTGTGGTGAAGAATGGAAGAATAGTTGCAGAGGGTTTTCATGAAAGGAGGGGGTTGCCCCACGCAGAGCGAATAGCAATAGAGAAGGCAGGCACGGAGGCGGAGGGCGCAACATTGTATGTTACTCTTGAGCCATGCTGCCATTACGGAAAGACGCCGCCGTGCGCAGACCTCATTCTTGGGTCCGGCATAAGAAGAGTTGTTGTGGCATCAAGGGATCCTAACCCCTTGGTCAGGGGAAAGGGGGTTAAAATTCTTAGGCAGAGAGGTGTTGAGGTTGTTGAGGGGGTGCTGGAAAAAGAAGCTGAGGCAATTAACGCTGCGTACTTCTCAATGATCAGGATGAGGAGGCCGTGGGTTGCCATAAAGTTCGCCTCAAGCATTGACGGAAAGACCGCCACCGGCACTGGCAAGTCAAGGTGGATTACAAGTATTGAGAGCAGGAGGAAGGCCCATGAGCTCAGGGCTGCGTACGACGCGGTGGCTGTCGGGGCGGGGACAGTGCTGAAGGACAACCCGCAACTAACGTGCAGGCTCGTCAGGGGGAGCAACCCTGTCCGGGTCGTTTTTGACTCAAGACTGAGAACGCCTCCCGGTGCGAAGGTTCTTGACGGAAAGGCCAGGACGATCATACTGACTACGGAAAAAGCGCCCAAAAAAAGGGCGGAGCTAATCGGGAAAAAGGCAGAGGTCGTCGCTGTGAGAAGTGAGAATGGAATGGTCTCAGTCCGTGATGCCGTGAGGGCGCTGAGAAAGATGGGAGTGATGAGCCTGCTGGTTGAGGGAGGCGCGGCGCTCATAGGCTCGTTCGCCGACGAGGGAATTGTGGATGAAGCATTCGCGTTTTTCGCGCCCATGATAATAGGGGGCAGGGAAGCAAAGGGCATTGCGGAGGGAAAGGGCGTTTCCTCGCTGAGCAAGGCCGCGAAGATGAGGGTGATGGAAGTTGAGAAGCTGGGCAGGGACGTTTTGATTCATTTGAGGAGGGCTTGAAAACGGAAAGCGTTAAAAGCAGCAAAAACACCAAGACAGGCATGAAAACAGCTCTGGTGACAGGAAGCTCCCGCGGAATAGGGGCGGAGATAGCTGTTGCTCTGGCAAAGAAGGGGTTCTTTGTTGTCGTGCATTACCTGGAGAAGAGGAGAGAGGCTGAGAGGGTCCTGAAAGCTGTCAGGGAATTCTCAGACGGGTTTGCTGTGAAGGCTGACCTGCGGAAGAGCAAGGAAGTGAGGGAGATGTTTGAGGATATAAAGCTGAGAACAAAGTCCCTTGACGTTGTTGTGAACAACGCATCAAGGTTCATCAACAAGGACATCTCAATGCTCAGCGAGGAGGAGTGGCTCAGCATAATAGAAACAAACCTGAACGGGGCTTTTTTTGTGTGTAAGAACGCGCTTGAGATTATGAGACGGCAGAAGAGCGGCAAAATAATCAACATAGGCACAGCGACATGCGAGCATCCCCGGGCAAACATAAACCACGCCCCTTACCTTGTCTCCAAAACAGGCATCTTAATCCTTACAAGAACCCTTGCATCCAGCGAGGCAGAGAACAACATCCAGATAAACATGGTCTCTCCGGGCGTGGTTGAGAACGCTGTTTCTTTCCCGGAGGGCTTTGACGTGAGCAGGACAACTACCAAGGGGGATGTTGTGAAGGCAGTTATCTCGCTTCTTGAGCTTCCTGAAGCAGTCACAGGAGTGAACATCGTTGTCTCCAACGGCTGGGGTTTGTGAGGGCAGACCCAAAAAGCTTTTAAATAGTCCCGGGTTTCTCGGCTAGGTGCTTTAAAATGGTTGAAGGCAAAAGAAAATCAAGGTCTCTCAGAAGGGTTCACAAGAAGGTGCCGGGAGGCAGGACAGTTATTCATTACGAGCCCAGAAAGCCCAAGCAGGCCAAGTGCGGCTCCTGCGGCAAGGCCCTCCACGGCATACCCAGAGAGCTCCCGAGCAAGTTCAGGAATCTTCCGAAAAGCCAGAAAAGGCCTGAAAGGCCCTACGGCGGAGTGCTGTGCTCAAAGTGCATGAGACAGAAGATTCTGGAGAAGGTTTCAGAGTAGCCTCGCCTGTGTGAAGCTTGGCGGCGACGCCTTGCAGATTGTTATGGAGGTCGTGAAAATGTTTGAAGTTGGAAGGTTGTGCGTCAAGATTGCCGGCAGGGACGCTGGCAGGAAATGCGTTGTTGTTGATGTTCTTAAAGACGGAAAGGTTTTGATTGACGGGGACGTGAGGAGAAGGGCCTGCAACCCGAAGCACCTGCACCCCCTCAAGGATGTCATTTCCCTGAAAAAAGGCGCCTCCCGCGAGGAGGTTGCCAAGGAGTTCAAGAAGCTCGGCCTTGCTGTGTGGGAAACAAAGAGGAAAACTCCCGGAGAGAAGCCGAGGAAGAAGCAGAGGCAGAAAAAGGAGCAGAAAAAACCTGCTGCCAAAGAAGAAAAAAAGGCTGCAGAAAAAGCCGGCGGAGCAGAAAAGGGCAGCAAGGTGAGCGGCGCTGGCAAAAAAGAGAAGAAACCGGCAAAGAAAGAGAAGAGCCCTACAAAAGCCCAAGAATCTCGCTGAGGTTTATCTCAAAAGCCGCAACAGGCACCCCTATTCCCCAGTTCTCAAGGGCCTGGGGGCTTATTTCGCCTATGAAACCCGCTTTCTTGCCCTTGACTATCACTCTTCCGACCCTTCCCCTGATGAATGAGCTGTGCTCTGCCTCAACCAGCTCGTACTTAACGCCGATGTTTGAGAGCACAAAGTCAAGGACCTGCTTTGCTTTTGTGAATGTCGCATCCTCGTCTGCCATTGCCCACGCAGCCCTGACAGGGTTCCTGCTCCTTGTTTCGGCTTTCTCGTCGCAAACAACGACCTCGCCAATCTCAAAGACCTGCTGGGGGTATTCCTGGCTTCTGTTCCTTGAAAACACATCCATCAGGCCGGGGATGAGCCACGTGCGGAACACTGACCAGTTGGCTGAGACCGGGTTCTCAATCTCTATGGTGGGCAGGGGCTTCATGGCCATCCTTGAGTAAAGGCTGTCCCTGTTCGTGAGGATGTAGCTCATGACTTCCTGGGCTCCTGCGCCCACGAGGAGCTCTGTAACTGTTCTTGAGAAGTCGTGTATGCTGAGCAGGCTTCCTGTTGAGGCAATGCGTGCCTTTTCAGGCCTTATGTTCTGGAACCCCTCTGCTATCAGCACATCCTCAACAATGTCTGCCTGGTGCATTATGTCCTGCCTGTAGGCAGGGTAATCAAGGGAAAGCTTCCCCTCTTTCTCTTCCCTGACA
>CAYVGP010000038.1:0-9129 GCA_964451135.1 uncultured Methanosarcinales archaeon | reverse complement strand
GGTGTTTGCGCAACCACAATGGGCGGAAGAATACTTGTGACAGGGGCAACTGGCCAGATCGGCTCTGACCTCGTTCCTGCCCTCAGGAAAAGGCTCGGGAAGGACAACGTCGTGGCTCTCGGCCACAAAACCCCTCCCTCCGAGGAGCTCAAGGAGGGGCCCTTTGAGTCTGCTGACGCAAGGGACAAGGAGGCCCTGAGGCAGCTCATAAAGGCCTACGACATAAGGGAGATATACCACCTTGTTTCAATTCTCTCTGCAAAGGGCGAGCAGAACCCCGACCTTGCGTGGGACGTAAACATGCTAAGCCTGAAGAACATTCTTGACCTCTCGCTTGAGATGGGAATAAAAAAGGTGTTCTGGCCCAGCTCCATAGCTGTTTTCGGCCCCACAACCCCGAGAGTGAACACCCCCCAGAGGACTGTTCTTGAGCCCACAACAATGTACGGAGTAACGAAGGTTGCAGGGGAGAACCTCTGCCACTACTACTTCCTCAAGCACGGTCTCGACGTGAGAAGCCTCCGCTACCCGGGCCTGATAAGCTACAAGGCCCCTCCCGGAGGCGGCACGACAGACTACGCAGTTGCAATATTCCACGAGGCTCTTAAACGGGGAAAATACGAGTGCTACCTCAGGGCTGACACAGTCCTTCCGATGATGTACATGGACGACGCGATAAGAGCCACAATTGAGCTTATGGAGGCAGAGCCAAGCAAAATAACAGTGCGGACCAGCTACAACATCGCTGCACTGAGCTTCTCCGCGGCAGAGCTTGCAGAGGAGATAGCTAAAAGCGTGCCTGGATTTGAGTGCGCGTACAGCCCTGATTCCAGGCAGAATATAGCAGACTCGTGGCCCCAGAGCATTGACGACTCCTATGCACGGAAGGACTGGGGATGGAGGCACGAGTACGACCTCCCAAAAATGGTGGCTGCGATGCTTGAGGGGCTGAAAAAAAGGGATGATAAGAATGCTTGAGAAATTTGAGGCAGTGCTGGGAAAAGAGCTTGAGAGGCTTGACTCAAACAACACATCAAAGAGGCACGAAAGAGTGATTGAGGGTTTTGTGCAGCAAGGGAACAACGCGCCCAAGGCTGTTATCCGCGGAGAGCAGTACGCTGTTTTCAACTCAAACGATTACCTTGGATTCAGGTTCCATCCCAGAATAAAAAAAGCAGAGGCAGCAGCATCAGAGAAGTACGGGGCAGGGCCCGGGGCGGTGCGCTTCATCTCCGGAAGCCTCAGAATTCACAGAGAGCTGGAAAAGGCGCTTGCAGAGTTCCACAACAGGGACGACGCAATCATATTCTCCTCTGCGTTCGCAGCAAACCTAGCAGTGATACACTGCCTCATAAAGGGGCAGAGCAGGGACTCGGTGGTGGGAAGCAGCACCCTTGTTGTCTCGGACGAGCTCAACCACCGGAGCATAATTGACGGCATCAGGGTTGCGGGAGTGCCGAAGGAGAACAAGGCGATATTCAGGCACATGGACTACGGGGACCTTTTAAGGGTTCTTGAGGAGAACAAGGGAAGGACAGACAGGGCTCTTGTTCTCAGCGACGGGGTGTTCAGCATGCTCGGCGAGGCAGCGGACATAGGGCGGCTGAGCAAGGCAGCTGAAGCTGCGAGCGAATGGTTCAAGGAAGGAGTGGTAACCTTCGTTGACGACGCCCACGGAATCGGAGTCCTTGGCGACAACGGAAAGGGGTGCGAAGAACTGTTCAATGCCTCTGCAGACGTCCTTGTGGGCACAATGGGAAAAGCCCTCGGCTCTGACGGCGGCTACGTTGTTTCGTCCCAGAAAGTGGCGGACTACCTGAGGGAATCAGCCGCCACCTACGTATACTCAAACCCTGTTTCTCCCGGCACAGCTGCCGCTGCGCTGGAAGCCCTCAGAATACTGAAAAGCGAGGAGGGAAAGGAAATCCTTGCAAGGCTGAGGAAAAACATAGATTTTTTCAAGGAGAAGATGAAGAGCGAGGGCTTTGAGTTCGCAGCAGACTCCTCCCACCCAATACAGCCGATACTCGTAGGAGACCCGGGGAGGACAAGGCGGATGGTGAAGCATCTCTTTGACAGCCGCGTCTTAGTCACCCAGATAAGCTACCCTGTCGTGCCCAAGGGCAGGGACGAGATAAGGGTCCAGCTCTCAGCCATACACACCGAGCAGGACATAGAGGAATTCGTGGAGAAGGCAAGGGATGCAGGAAAAGCAGCAGGGCTTCTTTAGGCAGGGAAAAATTCAAAAAATAAAAAAACAAATCATTTTCAGAAAAAAAGTCGTCTGAGAAAAATAAACTCGTTCTCCTAGTATCTTCTTCTTTTCCTAAAACAGTCTCTGCAGAAAACATCTCTTCCTGCAGTGGGCTTGAAGGGAACTTCGCACTCGTTGCCGCATTCGCTGCAAGTGGCTTTGTGCATCTCCCGCTGGGAGAAGTCTCTTCCAAACCCGCCTTGGTTGAATTCTCTCACTTGGATTACCTCCTGTTCTTAAAACACAAGAAAAAATCCGCAATACCAAAATCGCAGAAAAAGTTTTCTGTGCTTTGCCAATGTTAAGCTCGTTTCCTTTATAATACTTTGCAATTTGGAGGCAGATTCAAAACCCTACCCGGTTATCCTCGCCCTTATCCCCGCAACCCTCTCGAGCCTTTGCTCTATCTCCGCAAAGTCCTTCTTTTCCCTCAGCGAAGCGAGAGTTCTTTTGTCTTCCTCAATGGACAGAGCGAGCTCTCTCGCTTTTCTCTCCTCCGCCTCCCTTTTTTTCTCCAGCTCGCTGAGAACCCTGAATGTGTCTGACTCAGCTATCTTTCTCTGGAGCGAAGCGATCCGGGACTCCAGGCTGACCAAATCCCTCCTCAGCCCCGAGAGCTTTTCTTTCGTGATTTTTTCCAGCGCCATAAGGCTCTTTTTCTTCTTTTTCTCCTTCAGGCCTATCTTGTTGCCTTTCACAGCCTCCTCTGCCTTTCTCAGGATAGAAGCTATTGATATTTTCTCGTCTTTGACAAGGGCCTCAACAGGGTCGGAGAGGTAGCTGGAAAGAAGCCTGTGGTCAAGGGCTATTCTCTCGTACTTCTTAAGGCAGGAGTGCACACCTGCAAAAAGCGACCTCAGCTCGTGTTTGGCCGCCCTGAGCTTCCTCCTAAGCTCCTCCAGGGAAATCTCTGCCTCAACCGCTTTCTTGTAGTCTTCCCCTGACCTTATCCTTTGCTCCTCTTCGCTGATTTCCCTCGCCAGCTCTTCTTTTTCCTTCAGCTCCCTCTTTTTGCTGGCTATTTGCGACTTTAGGTTCTTCTCCTTTGCTTTTCTGTTATCAATGTTTTTCATTGCTTCAGACAGCTCCCTGAGCCTGAATGCCTTGTGCTCCCTGCACATCCTTCTGAGCATCATCGCTGTCCTCTCCATTTCCTTTATTGAGGAGAAGAGCGAGCGCACTTCCTCTGAGAAAAACTCCTGCAAGACCTGGTAGTTTTTCACAGTGCTTTTTGCAAACTCATCAAGCCTTGCGTTGAAATCCGCGCAGAACTCCTCCAGCAACTCATGGTTCTCAGGAAACGATAGGCCGCTGATGAAGTGTTCTGCCTTCTGGACATAGGACCTCCTGTTTCCCTCCATTATGTGCATTGCCCTCTCAGGTATGTTCGGGTTTTTCAGCTTCGCATTCGCAAGGACCTTTATCTTCTGCCTGAACGACTCTGCCTGGGCGCGGAACTCTGAGCCTGCCTCCTCAACCTCTTCCCTTGCCTTCTCAGTTTCCTCCTCAATAAGCTCGCTCACCCTTTTCAGGGCTTCACGAATACTCAGCTCCTCCCTTTCAGGAAGGGGCTTTTTTCCTGTCAGCCTTCTCAGAAGCTTGCCTATGACCATTTTATTCAGCACCCGCTGAGCCATTGCCCTTAACCAGCGACATTCCCCACAACTGCAAGGGACGCAAGGGACACTGCCCAGCACAATGCGAGGGAAATGTCCCTTCGGTTATTAAGCTTTTTCTTGAACAGCAGGAAAAAGCACATTATTAGGGTCAGGCCTGCAAGCGACAACGCTACGAATACGCCTGCAGAGAGCTTCCTCATTATGAAAAGCGCGCCGTAGGCAAGCACAAGGGGGTGCGTTACAAACACGAACAAGAACATTCCCTCCTTCTTCGGCTTCCCTGAGAACCTCGCAATCCTTGAAGAATAGGCAATAAGCGAGGTGAATAGCGAGGCGGAAACAACAAAAACCCACCACGGGATGCTCCTTCCATGCCCGCCCAGAAGCACGGACAAGGCGGGGAGGAGAAGGCCGAAGAAGGCGCTGTCCGCAATGCAGGAGCCTACTTTCGCGCTTTTTTTTCGGGATGTTAATTTAAGGTAAAACAGGAGAGACAAAAAACCAAGAAGCAGGAATGCGCCTGCGGGAGTGCTTTTGAGGAACAAGAAAGCAATGGCCTGGGCGCTGAGCAGGGGCAGCGCCCTTAAGGCGTCAGGCACGGAAAACCATCTTTCGCTTCTTTTCATTGGGTTGCTGGCTTTGGTTGCGCGGGCCATTCTCAAACAGGCACTTTGCCAGTGCCGCATGCTGAACTGCTCTTCCAGATTTTGGAAATATATAAAAGGATTTCCCTCAACCCACTGCCTGAAATGGCAAAAATAACGATTATCGGAGCAGGCGACGTTGGGTCTGCCTCTGCATACCTGTGCGCAATACACTCCCTCGGCGACGTTGTTCTGCTGGACATAGCAGAGGGGCTTGCCAAGGGAAGAGCCCTTGACATCTGCCAGGCCCTGCCACACTTCTCTTCGGATGTGAGGGTCAAGGGCACGAGCAGCTATGCTGACACCAGGGACTCGGACGTGGTAGTCATAGTCGCGGGCTTTCCAAGAAAGCCGGGCATGAGCAGGGACGACCTGCTGGAAAAGAACTTTTCAGTGGTGAAGGAGGTCGCTGAGAAGGCGGCAAGGGAGAGCAGTGAGGCTGTCATGATTGTGGTGACCAACCCCCTTGACGCAATGGTTTATGCAGCCTACAAGGCATCCGGATTTGAGCCTGAGAGGGTGGTCGGGATGGCAGGGGCGCTTGACTCCTCAAGGTTCAGGTATTTCCTCTCAAGGGCTGCAGGCCTCTCAACCTCGGGGCTCAACGCGCTTGTCATAGGGAGCCACGGCAACAAGATGGTTCCTCTTCTCTCAACAGCAAACTCGTCAGGAGCGCCAATCTCCTCGTTCATAGGAAAAGAAAAAGGCAGGGAAGTGATAGAGGCAACCCGCAACGCAGCAGCGGAAATAATCTCATTCCTGGGAAACCGCTCAACAATGTTTGCCCCTGCTGCCTCAATATTCAGGATGGTGGAGGCGGTTGTGAAGGACACCAAGGCAGTAATCCCTGCCTCTGCGTACTGCAACGGCGAGTACGGTGTCAAGGAGGCGTTCATGGGGGTTCCTGTTGTGCTGGGAAGAAAGGGGGTTGATAAGGTAATAGAGCTTGAGCTGCCCGAGGAGGAAAAGGCAATGCTGAAGGACTCTGTTAATCACACACTTTCGCTGAAACAAAAGGTTGATTCCCTGCTGGGAAAATGAATAAAAAAACAAAAAAATTCAGTGCTTCGCCATTGTGAAAACGCTTCTGAGAGCAACGATTATCGTTGCCGGCACAAACAAAACCAGCAGCGCATCAAGAATGTTTCCCAGAATAGCCACTTTCTGCATTATTCCGCTGCCCAGAAACGAGACCAGCACAAGCACTGTTCCTGCTGTGAGAAACGGCTTCACTTCCTTCTCTGTAATGTTCAGGAACCCTATCACCAGGCCGAGAAGAACAAGCAGCCACACCATCGTGTTGCTCAATGTGCCCAGGGCCCCGAGCACTAGTGCCAGAATCACCCCAATCAGAAATGCCCAACTGCCCACAAAGCTCTTTGCCATGCTATCACCCCCGTTTTAGGCATCTGCGGGAAAGATTATTTAAATATTTTTTGCAGAAAAAGCCCGAAAACAGCTTTTTTCCAAAAAGAAGTCCGAAAAGGGGTTATCAGCGCATTAGCCCATGTACGCCGGCTTTTCTTCCTTAAGCTCCTTTCCCCTCGCTGACCTGAAGAACGACTGCAACTCCTTGTACGCCTCCTCAACGTCCTTTGTCACAGAAGGGGGGACCTTCTTAAGGGCCTTCTCAAAATGCTCAAACCTGACCTTCTCAGCGTTCATGTCCTCTCTCAGGGCAAAGATGGCTGCTTCCCTGCACACAGACTCAATGTCTGCTCCGACATAGCCCTCTGTCTTTGAGGCAAGGTAATGGATGAACCTTTCCCGCTCCTCATCGCTCTTTGTCGCGGCCTTCTTCTCACCACTGTCCTTTTCCCCCTCTCTTCCCGCCTCAGCTTCCTTCGGCACTTTGAGGTTCTTGGGCACAGAGGAATAGTCAAGCGGCATTCCCTTGGTGTGAATCCTGAAGATGTCCATCCTTGCCTTGAGGTCAGGCACAGGGGTCAGTATTATCCTGTCAAACCTTCCCGGCCTTAAAAGCGCAGTGTCAAGCATGTCAGGCCTGTTGGTCGCAGCAATTACCACGATGTCGTGCATGTCCTCAAGCCCGTCCATCTCTGTGAGAAGCTGGTTGACCACTCTTTCAGATACCCTGTCGTCAGAGGAGATGCCCCTTCTGGGAGCAATCGCGTCTATCTCGTCAAAGAACACAATCGCAGGGCTTGCCTGCCTTGCCTTGTCAAAGACCTTTCTTATTGCTTTCTCTGACTCGCCCACCCACTTGCTTATGAGTTCCGGGCCCTTGACAAGTATGAAGTTCGCCTCTGATTCAGTGGCAACTGCCTTTGCAAGCATTGTCTTTCCTGTTCCGGGAGGGCCATACATAAGGATTCCCCTGGGGGGCTTGACGCCGAGCTTTTTGAACGATGATGCGTTCTTCAGGGGCCACTCAACAGCCTCAATGAGTTCCTGCTTCACTTCCTCCAAGCCTCCTACCTCGTCCCACTTGATGTTCGGTATCTCCACAAGCACTTCCCTCATGGCGCTTGGCCTCACAACCTTGAGTGCCTCCATGAAGTCGCTCTGCCTTATCTTGAGCTTTTCAAGAATCTCCTTCGGAATCGGCTGGTCCTCGCTGAGCTTGAGGTCAGGGAGCACCCTTCTCAGCACAATCATTGCGGCCTCTTTAGCCAATGCAGCCAAATCAGCCCCGACAAAGCCGTGGGTTATCTCCGCGATATCCTTGAGTGAAACGTTTTTTGCAAGGGGCATGTTCCTTGTGTGGATTTTCAGTATGTTGAGCCTGCCCTGCTTTGTGGGCACTCCAATCTCAATCTCCCTGTCAAACCTTCCCGGCCTTCTCAACGCAGGGTCAAGGGCGTTGGGTATGTTTGATGCAGCTATGACAACAACCTTTCCCCTTGTCTTGAGCCCGTCCATCAGCGCCAGAAGCTGGGCAACAACCCTTCTCTCAACCTCTCCGTGCGCTTCCTCCCTCTTGGAGGCAATCGCGTCAACCTCGTCTATGAATATGATGCTTGGCGCGTTCTTCTCCGCTTCCTCAAACTTGTTTCTCAGGTTCTCCTCTGACTGCCCGTAGTACTTGCTCATTATCTCAGGGCCGTTTATCAGGATGAAGTGGGCGTTTGTCTCGTTCGCGACCGCCTTTGCCAGCAGGGTTTTTCCTGTTCCCGGAGGGCCGTGAAGAAGCACTCCTTTCGGGGCGTCAATCCCCAGCCTCTCAAATATCTCAGGGTGCTTCAGGGGCAGCTCCACCATCTCCCTTATTTTGTGTATCTCCTCCTCAAGCCCCCCAATGTCCTCGTAAGTCACCTCAAGAACCTTCTCCTCCGTAAGTTCAACCGCCTCTGGGTTGAACTCAACCTCTGTGAGCTCCGACACTATGACAGGGCCCTTGGGGTTTGTGTCAGCAACGATGAACTTTATGTCCCCGAAGCCGATGCCCATCATTGACTCGTCAAGCATGTTGAAGATGTCGTTGAAGAACTGGCTCTGGGCCATCGTGTTCCTTCTCCTCCTCGTGCCCCCTAAGGAAACGATGTCCCCCTTCATCAGGGCCCTTCCGAGAAGACCCTGCTTGAATATTCCCGGCGAGGCCCTTATGATGACCCCTTTGGCTGCAGGCGCGATGACGACCTTCTTCGCTTCCTTCACAGCAGTCTTCCTTACTATGACTGTCTCCCCTATGCCCGTCTTTGCGTTCCTTCGCATTATGCCGTCCATTCTTATAATGTTGAGGCCGATGTCTCCGGGGTAAGCCCTGTCAACTATCCCGACAGTCTTCCTTTCCCCCTCAACCTCAACTATGTCCCCCGGCCTCACGTCTATCTCTTTCATGAAGCCGGAGTCTATTCTGACTATCCCCTTGTTCACGTCGTCCTGGATTGCTTCGGCAACCCTCAGCTTAATCTCCCTTTGAGTCATGCTCATCAGCCTGATGCGCTTCAATGACAGAAGCTCATTCGCCACCTTTTTTTAAGTTTGTGAAAAACAGGTCCGAGAAGCGCCTACTCCTTTTCAGGGTTAACATTGACCTTGGGCATAGGAATCGGCGGTGGAAGGTTTACCTCCTTGGAAAGTATGAGCGCCTCAATGTTGCACCTTGAAAGCACGCTGTTCAGCACCCTAGTCATTGTCTCAGAAGGAATCTTCTTGTTCTTTTTCCAGGAGTCAAGAATCTCCTTCACCTTTGGCTTGTCCTCAATCATCAGGACATCCCCCTCAAGCACTATCTCCCCTATCTCGGGGTCAAACCTGCTCGTGAAGACAAACTCAAACTTCAGCCCCTCCTGCTTTGCGTTTCCGAGGGACAGGTCTGTCTTCTTGATGTTTCGTATTGAAACATTGTTGGATATGTTCACCTTGCTCTTAATCTGGTTCTTCTTCTCAACGTTTATCTTGTTGAAGTTGAATCCCACAATTGTCATGCTCTCACCCCGTTTCTGCGATTTGCCGAACCTATTTAAATCTTTTGTTAGCTCAGGCTTTTGTGAAATCCTTGTGTTTTGTGCGACATGGTGCAAAGAGGAGGGAGGTGCGGTCTGCCGACGGGGAAACATTTAGAGAGGGGAGAACCCCGTCTCGACGAGAAAAGAAAAAACAGCGAGGAAACCGCAAAGCAAGTACGCCAAAGGATTTCATATTAGCC
>CAYVGP010000037.1:0-9199 GCA_964451135.1 uncultured Methanosarcinales archaeon | reverse complement strand
CCAAGATTGCCGCCCAGGCCCTCCTCAACATATCAAGGTACGTCAAGGAGATACACCGGGTTAATGAGCGCCTAAGGGACCTGCTTGCAGACATAATATCCTCCATGAAGTCCCAGATAGTGTTCCTCACTCCAGTGATAGCAGGAATAGTCGTAGGCATAACCTCAATGGTTACGTCCATACTCGGGAGGCTCGGAGAAGCCATAACCACTGTGTCCCAGCAGGGGATAGAGGGCAACTCTCTGGGCGGAATATCAGACCTCTTCGGGGACGGCATACCCACCTACTACTTCCAGATAATCGTGGGCTTGTACGTTGTGCAAATCATTTACATACTTACCATTCTTTCCAACGGCATACAGAACGGCAGCGACACCCTGAACGAAAAGTACCTCGTGGGAGTGAACCTCATCAGAAGCCCAATAATTTACGCCTTTGTCGCGGCAGTGCTCATGGTGCTCTTCAACTTCATCGCCTCCCAGATAATGAGCAGCACAGTGGCAGGGCTTGGGTAGGCAGTTGGCAGTGGCAAAATTCGTTCACAGCCCCTCATCAGAAAAATGCCGCGATTATCAGCCCCACGAGGAAGCCTACTCCCAAGCCGAATAAGAAGTCTCTTGCTCCTATCCTGAAGAAGTTTTCCAGAGCCGGTTTTTCGTTCAGATGCTCCAGGCTTGGCGCCTCGGGTATGGTGAGCTTGGGCCTTTCCTCAAATATGCTTTTTAGCTCTTCATTGGACTCGCCAGGTTCTGCCTGCCCGGGCTCCTCAAATCCCTTTTTCTCAGCGAAGGTGTCTCCGCCTGCCTCGTTCTCAAGGTCTATGGGCAGCTCTTCTTCCGGCTCCCCGCGCTTCAGTTCAGCGTCTTCCTGAAGGTGCTCAAGCCTCACCTCAACCCCTTCAAGCTCCTTTATTCTTTGCTCAATAGTGCGGGCCATCATCTCCTTTTCTCTGATGTTCTTGATTCTCTCAGCGAGCATCTCGTCCTCAATAACGTCAAGGACCCAGTTGTAGAAGTCGTTCTTTGACTCGTTCACATGGGCGAGAAAGGTGTTTGAGTCCATGTATTTGAGGGCGTCGGCAAGCTCGTGGAGGTTTCTCAGGTATGTGCCGTTCGCAAGGTAGAATGCCTTGTCTGCTTCGCAGTCTGAAAGGATCTGGTGGACCCTTCTCAGCGTGAGGTCTTCATCCATTCTGCTTCAGCTCCCTTATCAGGTGCTTGAGGAGGGCTATCTGGGCCCTCTCAATGCTTCTCGCTTCTTCAAGCTCCTTTGCCAGCTCTGCTTCTGAGAACACGTCCCTCACCCAGCGCGCAAAGTCGTTTTTCAGGTCGTTGGCGTGGTAGTAGAACATGTCTTCGCTCATTTTGTCCAGTGCGTCTGCAAGCTCCTCAATGCTTTTGAGGGCCGAGCCGTCAATAAGGAAGAAGTATTTTTCCTCGGGAATTGGTTTTTTTTTCTTTGAAGCCTTTTTTCTGGAAACTCTTTTTTTCGCTGACCTGCTTTTGCCTTTTTTCGCCTTGGAAGCCATGTTTAGCACCCCCTCTAACTCCTGCAAGGGGATTACTTTAAAATATTTTTTCACTACTCAAGAATTAAGCGCCTCATTTCAGGCGGACGGCGTCAAGGTTTCTCGGAGCAAGTGTCTCAATCCTGTACGCCTTGTGCAGGGAGCTTGCAAGGTCAAGGCACCTTGAGTTCTCGCCGTGGTTCAGGAGTATCTTTTTGGGCCTGGGCTCGCACTTGTAGACAAAGCTCATGAGCTGGCGTCTTCCGGAGTGGCCGGTGAAGCCCTCTATGGTGTGAATCTCCATCGCTATCTTCATAATCTCCTGCTTCATCCCCTTCTGGAACGCTATCTCCCTTTCCCCCCGCTGTATTCTCCTTCCGAGAGAGCCCTCTCCCTGGTAGCTCACGAACACAAGCGAGTTCTTGGAGTAGCTTGCGAATGCCTTGAGGTACTCAACTGAAGGGCCTCCCACGAGCATGCCGCTTGTTGCAAGCACAACGCAGGGCCCGCTTTCCTCTATGACCTGGCGCCTCTCCTTTGCGCTCCCCACCCTTTTGAATATCGGCGACAAAAAGGGGTTCTGGTTCTTGTGGAAAATCTGTTTCCTCACAGTGCTGTTGAGGTACTCGGGATAAGCGGTGTGTATTGCTGTGACGTCCCAGACCATTCCGTCAATGAAGACAGGAATCTCCGGTATTGCGTTGTTTCTCACCAGCTCCTCAACTATCATCATTACTTCCTGAGCCCTTCCGACCCCGAGCACGGGAATAAGGACCTTTCCGCCCCTGTTTATTGTGTCTGTTATTATTCTTGCGAGCAGGTCGTCGCACTCCTTCTTCGGCGGGAGAACGTTGTCCTTTCCCCCGTAGGTTGCTTCAATAAGCATTGTCTCAAGCCTGGGAAACTTTGTCACTGCAGGGTCCAGCAGGGATGTCCTTCCGAACTTCATGTCTGCTGTGTAGAGGAAGTTGTGGAGGCCGTTTCCTATGTGGATGTGGCACATGGCGCTTCCAAGGATGTGGCCTGCGTTGTACAGGGTTAGACGAACATCGGGGGTTATGTCAGTTACCTCCTCGTAGTCAAGGGTTATTGTGTGCAGCACCATCTCCTTGACGTCGTCGCTTGTGAACAACGGCTCCTTGCCCTCTGACCTCATTATCTTTATGAAGTCAAGAAGAAGCAGGGACATCACGTCCCTTGTGGGTGTGGTGCAGTAGACAGGCCCCCTGTATCCGTACTTGAAAATGTAGGGAAGGAAGCCCACGTGGTCAAGGTGCGCGTGGGAGATTATGACTGCGTCAAGCTCCTGTATGTTGAACTCGGGCGCGTCAAGGAAGGGGTACATGTTGTTCTCGCTCGCAGCAACATCCACCCCGCAGTCAAGGAGTATTCTTGACTCAGGGGTCTGAAGCAGGAAGCAGCTCCTCCCCACCTGGCGCCCTGCCCCGAGAACGCTGAGGCGTATCCACTCGTGCTTCTTCTCCCTTCTCCACCCGTCGTAAATCCTGTGGCCGACTTTGTCAAGGAACTTTCTGCGGTAGTCCGAGTTCTGGTAAAGCACAGAGCGTATGTTCTCTATGAGCTGGCTTCTTATTGCAGGGGTCCTCTTTATCAGGGGCACCCAGAGCGTCCTTGCCCTTATTTCCCTGAGGAATGAGCCCTGCTTTCCTATGGCCAGCCCGGGCTTTTCCGCCTCTATGATGACCTGGCTTCGCTGGGTGTCAAATATTATGTTGGATATCTTGGCTTCCTTGGGGAGAATCTTCCTTATCTCCTCCTCGGCCTTCTCCGGCTCAAGGGTTATCTCAGGGTCCCCCCTGAGCTCTATCCTTTTCTTGACATCGTCAACTGCCTTCTTGATCAGGCCCTCGTTGTTCAGGAAAAAATCCTTGTCCTTTGTGTACAAAACTATGTGGGCACCCTCAAAACCAGCAGAGCTGATCTTTTCTTCAGGAAGGTGCTTCATTATCTCTTTAATTATAGCGCTCATGTTAATTCCTTATTTTTCATTATTTCTTTAGAAAGTGCCTCCATGCAAGGAACACTTTTTTTGGCAAGAAGTCCGGCTCATGCCGGCCATTGGTGCAGCTTGGCTTTAGGCTTTCACCTTGTACTCAAGCTCTTCTCTCACCGCTCTTTTGACTCCGTCCTTTGACACAACAACAACGTCTATTCCCCCGCCTGAGGCAGAGTCCCTCTGCAGGGCCGCATTTATCGCCTTCACCACAAGCTTGACTCCCTCCTCAGTGCTCATTCCCTTCTTGTAAAGGGTTTCAAGCACGCCGTAGGCAATGACGCTTCCCGAGCCGGAGGAGATGAATGTGTCCACCTCGTTTATGCTTCCGTCAGGGAATATGTCGAAGAGGTGGTTGCCTTCCGCGTCAGTCCCGCCTATGATGAAGTGGGCTACGCCGGGAATCATGGAGAGCTTCCTGATGTTCTGGTACACAAGGCCTGCGAGCAGGTTGGCTGCTTCCTTGACGCTGGGCTTCTGCAGGGCCCTGAGCTCCTTCAGCTTAAGCTCTGCCCTTATCAGCTTGGTGAGCAGCTGCGCGTCAGAAACAAGCCCGGCAATTGTCACGACCATCCTGTCGGCTACTTCGTGTATCTTCTCTGCCTTGTTGTCCACTATCAGGTTTCCTGCAGTTGCCCTCTTGTCAGCCCCGAGAACAATGCCGTCCGAGCACACAAGGCCGAGTGTTGTTGTGCCTGTCTTTAGGGTTTCCGTATCGTTATTAGCCATTATTTATCACGTCTCTAAATGTGTGAAGAACAAATCCTTTGATTAGCCAAGAATCACAATTCCTTTTTAAAGCTTTTGGTTTCTCGCTGGTTTTTCATGGCTTCCGCGGCCTAATGTCGGGAGAATAATCGGCGATGGCGAGCACATAAAGATTTATAAATAAGGGCTGATTCCAGAGGCATTGACAGGTGTCTTAAGTAGTCGTAGGAGCAGACCGCTCCCCGGCAAGCTTAAAAAACGCGAGGTGCTACTCAACAGCAGAGGTAAGAAAAATGGCGCAGAGAATAGGCGGTTCAAGGAGAAAAACAAGGCACTCCCTCAAGAAGGGAGTGAGGGAAAAGGGCAAGATAAGCATAACACGGATGCTTCAGAGCTTTGATGTAGGCGACAAGGTGCTTCTCAAGGCAGAGCCTGCTGTGCAGAAGGGGATTTATGCCAGGAGGTTTCACGGAAAGGTCGGGGTTGTCAAGGCAAAGAGGGGAAGCTGCTACGAGGTTGTTGTCAAGGAGGGAAAGAAGGAGAAGACAGCAGTGGTTTCCCCTGTGCACCTCCATCCAGTGAGAGCAGGGAGCAAGGGTGATTGATGATGATAAACGTTGAGACTGTTTCAAACCAGCCCATGACAATGGCTGAGACCAGGAAGGCCCTTGAGGATATGAAGAAAAGGGACGGCGAGCTCAATTTCAGGGCGAACAAGACATACGACTACCTCTTGCAGTTCGCCCTTCTTGACAGGAAGCATGCGGAGGAGCTCTACAAGAAGATTGACGCATTGAACGTTCCGAGGCTCAAGCCCGAGCACATCGTGAAAATCGTGGACCTGCTTCCTTCATCAGTGGATGACCTCAACGTCATACTCCAGGGCTACACCATAACCATAAACAACGAGAACAAGAAGAAGATAGTGGCTGCTGTCTCGGACTTCCTGCCCAAAAAGAAGGCCCACAAGGAATAGCTGAACAAGATGGAAACAAAATCCAAGGAGGAATACGCAATAGTGCTCGATTTTCTTCCGAACGGGCACCCGCTTGACCCTAGGCCTAGCCATAGAAAAACCCCTATTGCGCAGGTAATCGGCACAAACAACTTCACTCTGCTGGAAGTGGTCCCCAAGAAGGAGGTCTTTCTCCAGCCCTACGAGGAGCTCTACATAGGAGAAGGCAAGAGGGACAAGGTGCACCACATAGTGGGAAAGATACCTGTTGATAAACTGACAACAACAGCAAGGTCAGAGATGGAGTTCGTTGTCAGGGACCTTGTCAAGAAAAAGGAGAAGCAGTTCGTTGAGTTCTTCAACAGGGCCCAGCCCTTAACCACGAGAATGCACCAGCTTGAGCTCCTTCCCGGCCTGGGAAAAAAGCACATGTGGCAGATACTTGAGGCAAGGGAGGAGAAGCCCTTTGAGAGCTTTGAGGACATAAAGAAGCGGGTGAAGCTCATGCCCGACCCCGACAAGGTGATAGTCCGCAGAATCCTCGAGGAGCTCTCGGGAAAGGAGAAGCACAGGCTCTTCGTGGCTTAAATCTTTTCCTGCTAGCTTGCTTTCTTGTTGCGCTTGATTCTTAGAATCATTCGCTCTTGCTTTAACCTCCGGAGTTTTCTCGCTCCTGCCTGAGAAAGACGCACATTGTTATGCTGCCGCGACTCACAAAGCTTATAAATCCTTCCTGTTTCACTCAAAGCCCCATGGCAAACAACGGAGGAGCAGCCTCACTGGCTGGCAGCGATGTCCCCGGCTTTCAGCCAGGGTACTTTGAGAAGGGCGAGGAAAGCGGGTATTCGGGAAAGGAAGGAGATGCCCGCTCCCACACGCTTGCCTCAAGGCTTGACGAGGTTCTTGGCAGACTTGACTTTGTGGAGGAGAGGATGGCACTGATAGAGTCCCGGCAAAAAGAGCTGTTTGAGGCCCTCAACGGATTCATAGCAAAGCAGGAGGTTTCTTTTCTTGTTGAGAACCTCGCCATGAACATAGAGAGGTCCGAGAAGCTCATTCAGGAGAACGAGCAACTGAGGGAGTCTATTTCTGAGATCAGGAACATGCTTTCCCGTGCAAAGCCAAAAAGCGCGAAGAAGAGGGTTTCCCGCAAAAAAGCAAAACACTGATAAAAACCCCGTGCTCCCTTGTTCTTAATGAGGCAGAAAAACCAGCGGGCTGCCAAGAGGGCTGCATTGGATGCTGTTAAGGAGCTTTTTGAGCAGGCATTCAGGGTTTTTGCAAAGCAAAAAGCCCTGGCGAGGCGCTACGTCGCTCTGGCAAGGCAGGTCTCCACAAGGCACAGAATCCGAATCCCGAAGCCCTACAAGCGCTTTTACTGCAGGAAGTGCGATTCCCTTCTCGTTCCTGGAAAAAGCAGCAGGGTCCGCCTCACAAGGGGGAAGGTATCAATAACCTGCCTGGAGTGCGGAAGCGTCAGGCGCTACGGCTACTTCAGGGAGAAGAAAGAGAAGAAAGCCGGATGAGGGTTTCAGTAAGCGCCAAGGGTGTGCTGCCCCTTCCTCTTCTTCTTCGGTTCTTCGTCTCTGACTTCCTGCCCGAGCTGGGACTTGACGTCAATGGCTGTCTTCCTGCCTATGAGCTGGGCAAGCGTGGTGAGGCTTGCCTCCTTGAGCTCTCTGACGTCCCTTATCCTGTTGTTGTAGAGCTTTCTGGCCCTCACCCTTCCTATGTTTCTGAGCTTGAGGAGGGGTATGAGCTCTTCCTTTGCCCCGTACTTCAGCCTCAGCCTCAGCCTTGAGATGTAGTTTGATACATCCCTGAAAGACATCATCTTTGAGAACTCCTGGCAGGCGTAGAGCAGCCAGTCAGCTATGTCAACCTTGGCGCGTATCTCGCCGGGCCTTATGCCGTACTTCTCAAGCAGGAACTCCTCATCTCTTTCTTCTATCCACTCGTTTAGAAACATGGCTGTCTTCACCGACCTGATGAACTCGTCATAGTCATAGTCCCACATCCTCGGCTCCTCCAGCAGGGACTCTTCCATGAGCGCGAGCTGCTCCTCAACCCACTCCAGCTCTGACTGCTTGACTCTTAGGAGGGGGCGCATCTCAAGGGTGAACGAAACCGCATGTAAAAGCTGGAAGGGCTCAAGCCTTTTGGCGGCAGCCCTCTGGAGCCTATGGATTAATTGGCTTGCTGTCAAAGGATCAAGGTAAAGCTCCGAGACCCTTCTCCCTATCGCAGTTGCTCTCACCTTTGCCTTTCCCTCAAGCTGGTCAGCGCTCACAAACCCCGAATCGCTTTTTACCGAGCCCGCAACCGTCGCAAAGCCCCACTCCTCGAGCTGCTCAAGCGTCTTCGCCAGCTTCGCCCTCAGCCCCTCAACGTCCCCGTACTGGTGCGCCCAGTACGTTCTTGAGAAAAAGTCAGCCATGTCCGACGTTGTTGGGATGAATCCCGAGGCAATGAGGCTTAACAGGTAAGTTCTCAGCACAGGCTCAACAGCGAGCTTTGAGTATATCGGCTCAGGCTCCCCCCTCAGGTAGTTCTCAATTATCTCCTCTGCTTCTGAGGACCCTGATGCAACCGCGATGGCTTCCCCGTAGTTGTCAAAAGAGGGCCTGCCGGATCTTCCCGCCATCTGAAGGTACTCCAGCACAGGTATCCAGCTCATCCCCCTTCCCGAGTATCTCCTCAAATCCCTTATGATTGTCCTGAACGCAGGAAGGTCAACCCCTGCTGCGAGAGTGGGGGTGCAGCATATTATCCTGACCTTGTTGTTTCTGAAGGCCTCCTCTATTATTTCCCTCTGCTCCTGCGCAAGGCCCGCGTGGTGGAACGCTATTCCCTTCTTCAGGCACCTGGCAAGCCTCTCGCACTGCTTGGTGGGCCTGCTGAGCACGTGCAGGGCCCTCTCAGAAAGCTCCTGAAGCTCAGCATTTGTTTCCTTAACCTTTTTTGAGATGTCCTCAGCAACCCTTTCCGCCCCTCTCTTAGTGTTCACAAAAACAAGGGCCTGCTTCCCGAGCTTAAGCGTGTCAAGAGCTAGATTTACGGCAGCGTCGCTGGTTACTGCCTCAACACTTCTCGCTTTCTCGTGCTCCGGGCTTTTGCTCTTTTCTTTTCCCATTCTCGCAGCGCGCGGGGAAGCCCGCCTTGCGCCTCTTAGTGAGCAAAAACTTCCCGGCCAATAAATGTGTTTCGCATATTGGATTGCTGCCAGCGCTTTATCCTCCTGCCCCCGCCGCTCCCCTCTCTTTTCTTTCACCAAAAACTTTTTAAATCAACGCCCGATTCCTTATCTATGGTGGCGCAAAACATTCCCTGGGGATTGACGTTTGACGACCTCCTTCTTCTTCCTATGAACTCAAAGGTCCTTCCCAGAGACGCTGACACAAGCGTCCAGCTCACCCCTGACCTTCACCTCAACATACCGGTATTCTCGGCAGCAATGGACACTGTGACTGAGTCAAGGCTTGCAATAGCCATGGCGCGCGAGGGCGGCCTTGGAGTCATACACCGCAACATGAGCCCTGAGGCGCAGGCAAATGAAGTGTCAAGGGTGAAGAAGTCAGAGAGCTGGATAATCTACGACCCAATAACGCTTTCTCCAGACGACAAGGTAAGCGTTGCTCGCAGAATAACAGAAGAGAAGGGTGTTGCTTCTTTTCCCATAGTTGACGCAAAGGGAAGGCTCGTGGGAATAGTTACCAACAGGGACCTGAGGTTCAAGGACGACAACGAAAAGATAGCGAACATAATGACCTCGGAGCTGATAACCATAACCGAGAAGACCTCAAGGGACGAGGCATTCTCCATAATGGACAAGAACCGCATTGAGAAGCTTCCTATTGTTGACTCAGCAGGCAGGCTTAAGGGGCTTATCACGATAAAGGACATTGAGAAGAGCAAGCAGTTCCCGAACGCTGTGAAGGACGAGAACGGCAGGCTCAAAGTGTGAAGAAAATAGAGCAATTATTAAAAAATATTCTGTTAAAAATTCTCCTTTTAT